>CAJYAI010000001.1 GCA_913064725.1 uncultured Alteromonadaceae bacterium
GCACAATACTGAGAGATGTCGGTTATTGGCTGACATCGCACGAGGGCTCGGTTGCCCCCGGTTTTGGTGGTCGCAGTGATATTTACGTCGATATCAACGGCAACGGGGTTGCTGACTGCCAGGAATCAGAGGGCGGTCGAGTTGGCTACCTCGCTGGTTGTTGGTTGACTAACCCCGATGGCAGCGTTCGCGTTAACCAGGACGGCGTTTTGATTGATGGTCTGCTCAGTACGGGCGGTGATAGTGCTTACGCCGAACATAACCGCGATACGCTGTATCCAGAGACCGATCGGCAGGTTGTAAATTTCAATGTGAGCTATGAGTTTAGCGATACGCTCAAAGGTTTCCTTGAAACAAAGTATGTGAAAGCTGAGACCCAGACTTTCGCAGAGTACGACGGTTTCTTCGATACACTCGAAATTACGCCTGATAACCCTTACTTGCCATCTGAGCTGCAGCCAGTCATGGATCAAGTGGGTTACCTTATTTTTACGAAAGACGCACTTGATTGGCATGACGATGGAGCTGAGTACACGCGCGAGACTACACGCGTTGTCGCGGGCCTCGAGTGGCAGCCATCGGAAGATCACATGGTCGAGTTTTCTGTGAACCAAGGTATGTTTGAGCAGAAATCGGAAGAAACTAGCATTTTGCTTGACCGATTCTATGCGGCAATGGATACGGTTGCAGATGCCAACGGTAACCCCGTCTGTCGTTCAGACTTGGATTCCACTGCGGCTTACCCCATCGACTACTTTGCATGGGCAAATGGCTACACAGAAGGCAGCTTCTACAGTGATCGCTATTACACGTTCACGCCCGGTGATGGTCAGTGCCAGCCGCTCAATCCGTTCGGCACATACGCTGCCAGTCCAGAGGCACAGAACTTCATTACGCAGCGTTTAACAGACGAGCTAGAGATAGAACAGTTTGTTGTGAACGTGACGGCCGTCGGTTCGTTTGATGTCCTCAGTGGCTTCTTGGACGGTCCTATTGGCTATGCAGCTGGCATTGAGTATCGCGACGAGTCAAGCGATAACCGTTTGGACCCATTGACACTCGGCATTTTGCCGCAGGGCACGTCGTTTACGCCGGGGGCGCAGGTGAGTGAAGTATCGCCGTGGTTGTTCGGCTTCACCTCGTTCGACAACACCCAGCAGTTCAATACTGGCGGCGACTACGATGTAACGGATGTATTTGCTGAAATTAGGCTGCCGATCTTTGCGGATCGCGCGTTTGCACGAGAGTTGACGATTGATGCGGCGGTGCGTCAAGCAGACTACTCGACATTGGGTGAGGCAACGTCGTGGAAGTTTGGCGCCACGTGGGCCCCTATTGATGACGTGAGATTCCGGTTTACCACATCGGAAGCAGTAAGGGCGCCTAATATCTCTGAACTATACGATCCCAAGCTGCCCATCACCGTCAACAAGAACGAAGATCCCTGCGATGTTCTCCGCGTTGACGAGGGTTCGTCAGTGCGCGCCGCAAACTGTGCCGCTGCACTTCAGACCATTGGTGTAGCAGATTCCGCCATTTTCGATTCGTCGGGTAACTACGCTTGGGAAAACCCACTGACAGCCCGCTTTAATGGTGTGTCAGGCGGCAATCCAAACCTCGGTGTCGAGACTGCAGATACGGATACCTTTGGTGTGGTCTTGGCCCCCAGCTTTGTGGATGGTTTGTTGATCTCAGTTGATTATTGGGATGTCACAATTGAGGACGCCATATCAGCTGTGGGAGCCGCAGATATCTTGCAAGGTTGTTACGACTCGGCTTCCTACCCCAGCCTGGGATTTTGTAACTCGTTTACGCGACGAGCAGACGGTGGTCTGAACTTCCTAGAAACCGGGCAGATTAACTTTGCAAACCTAGAAGCGGAGGGCGTGGATTTGTCTGCGTCTTATGAGTTTGCGGTCGGTGACAATATGTTCACAGTCCGTGCAGTGGCGTCACGCCAGGAAAATTTAGATCGTTTCTTCAATCCGCTCGACGATGCTGATGTTGATCCCGAGCTAGAGGAAGTGCAGCGACCTAAAACCTCCGGTATGTTGAGCCTGTCTTGGGATCGAGGACCACTGACGCTGGGTATGCAGACTGTCTACCAGAGCAAGCAGGGCGTTGATGAGATCGAGTCTGTGTTGGGGCTGGGCGACAACCAGGCGCTTTATGGTGATGCGGGCTTCTTTGATTCCGTGATGATCACAGATATCAACGGTAATTATCGTTGGAGTGATGAACTCGCTCTATTCGCGGCAATTAACAACGTAACAGACGAAGAGCCCTTTGCGACTCAAACAGCATGGCCCGTAGGCCCGCGGGGACGTACGTTCATTCTTGGATTCTCATTCTCCATGTAAGTGAGAGCCTGAGTTGTAAAAGCCCGCGGCTTCGTCCGCGGGTTTTTTTTATGACGACGGTTCAGGTGGGTATTGATGTTTATGAGTGTTGCCTCACCCGCCTGCGGAGCACATTATGTTGTCCATCGGTTACGTCGGCTCTGCGGATGAAGACCGCCTTACTGCGTAGTTATTTTCATGTGAGAGCGCATCAACCACAGAAGAAGCCCAATGAGTAAGATCTCTGATCACGACGAATTTTCCACTCACGCGGTTCCTCTAGCTGAGCGAGTCGCAGCGTTTCGTGTTGCTGCAGTCGCGTCAATGGTGTCATTTTCGCTGCCAACGTTTATTGCCGGAATTGAAGTATCCGCCGGCGTTGGCTCCGAGCTGTCGTTGCCGGCGATCTTAGGTGGGTCAGCGATCATTTTTTTGATTGGTTGGCTAATGGGCTCTGTCGGTGCCCGAACTGGGTTTAATTCCTACTTACTCGTCCGACTGGCCTTTGGTGATACAGGGGCACGCATCGTCAATATTGCTTTTTCTATATCGCTATTGGGCTGGTTTGGCATCAATCTCAATCTATTCGGGCTTGCCATTGCGGGTTTGTCAGCCGATCTATTTGGGCTGGTGCCGCCCAAATTACTGGTGACGATTGCCGCCAGCTTTCTGATAACGGTCACGACCATCATCGGCTTTCGCGCGATTAATCTTGTGTCCACACTCATGATGCCCGTACTGGCCTGTGTGGCTGTGGCGCTACTGGTAATGGCACGAAGCACAGACGGACCTGAGCTTGCGATATCAGCGGGTGATATGAGTTTGGGCGATGGTATCTCCGCTATTGTTGGATCGATTGTCATCGGTTCGATAATCATGCCGGACATCACGCGATTTTTGCGCTCATCAAAAGGTGCCTTGGTGACCAGTGGCACTAGTTATCTCATTGCGCAGCCTTTTGTCATGTGGGCGGCGGCTGTGGCGGCCCTGGCTCTAGGTACAAATGACATCATCGGCATCATGCTCACCCTGGGCTTGGGGCTCGGAGCCTTTGTCATCATCATTGCAGGGTCATGGGTGTTAAACGCGCTCAACCTTTACAGCGCAGTTTTAGGGGTTACCGCGTCGTTTCCTTCACTTGATGCGCGTCACGTCACCGTGGTACTTGGGGTTCTCGGAGTCACTGCCGGGCTGATGAACATTCTGGATAGTTTCGTGACATTTCTCTTTTATTTGTCCGTCGTCTTTATCCCCGTGGCCGGCGTGGTCATTGTTGACCATTTTGTGGTGCGCCCAGGACACTATCGTGTCAGCGAGGTTTTGGATGATCGACCAGTGAATCTGTCTGGACTCGGCGCCTGGTTTATCGGCGCAGGGGTTGCCTTGGCCGCATCTGAGGGCATCATTAACAGCATCACAACCGTCGCGGCGCTCGACGCCATGCTGACTGCAGCGCTGTTATATTGGCTACTGGCGCGTCTTGGATTCGTAGGCGACTAATATGCGTATTGGTTTAGACGTGGGTGGCACCCACACCGACGCGGTGCTGATGGACGGTACAACGGTCGTCGCAAGAACCAAAGCTACCACTACCGCCGACGTAGCCTCGGGTATTGAGGCTGCGCTTCGTGTCATTTTGGCCGAGTGTGATCCAGCCGCAGTTGATTTGTTAACCATTGGTACGACACAGTTTACTAACGCGGTGATCGAGCGAAAGCAGCTATCCAAGGTTGCTGCGGTAAGGGTGTGCTTGCCGGCCGGACGAGGTTTAATGCCAAGGTCTGACTGGCCAGAGGACCTAGTAAAGTCGACAGATGGCGGCAGTTACCTACTTCACGGGGGGCATCTTTACGACGGCCGGGAACTGGCGCCCCTTGATGATGCCGAGGTAACGGCATTGATTCGCTCACTTAATGACGCTAAACCAGCTGCTGTTATTGTCTCCTGTGCGTTCTCACCAACACAACCGGCACTCGAGATGGCGCTGGTGGACCGCTTGCGTGCTGCGTTGCCCGACACTCCGATCTGTCCTTCTCATCAAATAGGCGGGCTGGGTCTCATCGAGCGTGAAAACGCGGCAATTCTGAATGCCGCCCTGCTGGCCTTTGCCGATAGGGTCGCAAATGCGTTTACTGGGTCGAGCAGCCGATTGGGACTCAGATGCCCAGTGTACGTGAGTCAAAATGATGGGACGCTGATCACCCTTGAGCGCCTTCGGCACTATCCGGCACTGACATTTGCTTCAGGACCGACTAATTCGATTAGAGGTGCTTGGGCGTTAACGGGCCTTTCTGATGCCATTGTCATCGATATTGGCGGTACGACGTCGGATATTGGCGTGTTAAAGAATGGCTTTCCACGCCAGTCGAATCTGGTTATCGACGTGGGTGGCATCAGAACAAACTTCCGTATGCCGGATGTACTTGCGACTGGGCTCGGAGGCGGCAGTTTAGTGAGTGACGACGGTCGCACTTGTGGCCCTCAGTCAGTTGCGCGGGAGTTACGCCAGAAGGCCCTTTGTTTTGGCGGAGATGTCATGACGCTGACTGATATAGCTGTGTCTCGTGGCCGATTAGCGATATCCGACGCAGCTGTTACATCACCCGTTACGGAGGCTCTGTGTGACATTGTTGATGAGACGATTCTCGCTAAGCTCAATGCTGCGGTTGATCAGATGAAACCAGGTGGTGCGATATTACCCGTGATCTTGGTGGGTGGCGGCGCCGCTCTCGTGCCTGGTGATAACCTAGCTGGCTGTCCTATTGTCAGGCCCGATAATGCCGATGTTGCTAATGCAATTGGCGCATCTATTGCTCAAGTGAGTGGTGAAGCCGAAATGCTGCATGTGGCGTCCAAACAAAGTCGCTCAGAGGTGGTTGAGTTAGTAACGGCCCGTGCCGAGACGGCCGCGGTGAGCGCGGGCGCCGCGGCAGACACATTGTCTACCATCAACGTTGAAGCGCTGGATATCCCCTACATGGCTGCCGAAACAACGCGTATTCGCGTTACTGTCGTGGGCGACTTAGATGACCCGTCAAAGAGGGCATCATGAAAATCGTTGCATCAGATATCGATGACCTAGCGTTGGGTGCAGTGTTTTTGGCAACGGGTGGCGGCGGCGACCCGTATTTGCCGGCATTGATTGCTAAGCAAACACTGGTGCAGACGGACGGCGTCACTTTGATAGCGCCAGAGGCATTGCGTGATGAAGATTTTGTGGTGCCGATTGGTGGCGTCGGTGCCCCGACTGTATCCCTTGAGCTACTTCCCTCTGTCGACGAGGCCTCTCAAGTCCTAGACCGTTACGAGCGACTGATGGGTCGGTCAATTGCCGCAGTCGCTTCATTTGAAATTGGGGGCGGTAACTCCCTCATGCCACTGATGGCGGCTGCTGTCCGTGGTGTGCCTGTCGTCGATGGTGATGGTATGGGGCGCGCTTTCCCAGAGGCTCAAATGATGAGCTACGCCATTGCCGGAGTGACGCCAACGCCTGCACTGGCCATGGATTATGCCGGAAATACCGCGACCTTCGAGACGGCCGATACGGTCACCTACGAGCACCACATTCGCGCTTTTGCGGCTGCCGCTGGGGGTATGATTACCGTTGCGGAACACCCGATGTCTGGTGCGGAACTGAAAGCGTCAGTCATTTCGGGTACGGTCAGTTTTTCCTTGAAACTGGGACAGCTGTTACGCAAGCAGCGCGGCCCTATCAACCAACTTATGCCCGCCTTGCGAGCGTTGTTTAACGAGTCTGTCTACGGCGCTATCCATCAGATTTTTTCTGGAAAAGTAGCGTCGATCAGTACACGCACCGTGGGTGGGTACGATGTCGGTGATCTGTCGATACAAGATTTTCATGACCCCAACGCGGTCTGTTCAATTACCATCAAAAATGAATACCTGGTGGCAATGGTAGACGGACGACCCTTGGCCATGGTGCCCGACTTGATTGTTATCGTGGATGCCGAGACGGCAGCCCCGATAAATGCTGAACGACTGCATTACGGTCAGCGGGTGGCCGTTTTGGCGATTGGCGCCCCGGAGTTTTATCAAACACCGCAGGCACTCGCCGCGACGCAGCCTCGATGTTTTGGTATTGACCTAGACTATCAAGCTTTAGCGGAATTGGTGCCGTCCGATAATTAGCTTTTAGCTCTTGGCCCCTAGCTTTTGGCTTTTAGCTCTCAGCGGTAAGCGTTGTATCGATGGCCTCAACTGCGGTTGGTTGTCTCTCTTCCCTAAAAAGAGACAAGACATCCTCGAGAATGACAAACAACGCGGGTATCAAGATCAGTGTGACTGCCGTTGCAAACACGACGCCAAAGCCGAGTGAGACCGCTAGGGGCACAAAGGGTGCCGTATCGAAGTCGCGTGTGACCATGAGCGGTAGCAGTCCCATGAACGTAGTGACCGAGGTGAGGAAGATAGGCCGAAACCGTGACATGCCCGAATCGATCACCGCATCTCTTACATTCATGCCGTGAAGCCTGCGATTTCGATTTATGAAGTCCACCAATACGAGACTTGAATTGATGACCACGCCTGCGAGCGCGATCATCCCGAGTAGCGAAAAGAAGACAAGGTCATAGTTCATGATTTGGTGACCGAGGATGGCCCCGATAAAGCCAAAGGGGATGCTCGCCATGACCACTAGTGGTTGTAGGTAGGACTTTAGGGGTATGGCAAGCAGTGCATAGATCACCATGAGCGCCACCAGGCTTGCACTAACCAAGCCGCTAAGTGCACGCGCACGCTCTTCTGCTTCACCAGCTTGATAGATGGATACGCCCGGATAATCCTCTAACAGCTTCGGCACATGTGTTTTAAAGACTTGGAGCAAGATGGTCTCTGGTGCGACTCGATTTCGATCAGCCGAAGCGACGATATTAATTGTGCGTTGCCCATCTGTTCGGTTAATGGTCGAATTACCCATGGTTGGAACCAACGTTGCCACTGATAAAGCTGGCACCTCAATGCCATCAGGGAGTCTTATGCTCATGCTTTCAAGACTTGCCAGCGATCTGCGGTCATCCTCCGGAAAGCGCACCATGACTCTGACGTCATCACGGCCTCTCTGCACACGCTGAGCTTCGAAGCCGTAAAACGCATTTCGCACTTGGTTACCTAAGTCCGCCTGTGTCAGACCCAATGATTCTGCTTCTGGACGTACCTTTAGCGCCAGTTCACGTTTTCCTGACCGGTAGCTATTGCTGATGTCGTACAGCCCCCCATAGCTCTCCAATGTGTTGGTCAATGATGCTGCGGCACGGCCTAATTGTTCAATATCGCGACCTCTCAGTTCGAGATCGATATCGGCGCCGAGCGATACTGCATCAGCCGAGAAGCTTAATTCCACCACGTCCGGTATCGGTGGTGTCAAATCGCGCCAGAGGTTTACGACCTCCTGCGGCGTCATGCCGCCTCGATCGCGATAGGGAACCAGATTGAGCGAGATTTCCGCCACATGTGATCCCGTGGCTCCAATCATGACGAGCGCACCTTGGGTAATGGTCACGCCAATCGACGACAGTTCATTTTTGAAGGCCGAACTACCGTCGCTTCGATTGCCGTCGACGATGCGGCGAGTTTCCACTGCGGAGGCCTGTATTTTTTCTACAACGGCTTGGGTTCCCGCTAGCGGATATCCCTCTGGCATGACGACACGCGCGACAACGTTATTACCCGATACCGAAGGGAAAAACTGAAACACCACACGACCACTTGCCATCATGCCGCCCATGACAATCATCATAGCGAGGGCGATCGATAGCGTTGTGTAGCGATGGTCTATCGCCCACTCGATCCACGGTTTGTAGCGATGGCTAGCAAAGTGCCCGAGAGAGCCCGCAATTCGGTCTTGAATAGCTCCCCAACGTCTGGCAAGTCGGCTCTTTGTTGCTTTTGTTTGACTTCGATGCGCTAAGTGCGAGGGAAGAATGAGCTGTGACTCGACGATGCTAAAAATGAGGCACAGGACGACAGTGCCGCCGATGGATATGAAGAACTGACCGAGGTTGCTGTCGACGCTAAGTAGCGGCATAAAGGCAGCTATCGTCGTTAGCACACCAAAGAAAACAGGGACTGCGACCTCGCTCGTCCCCATAATTGCCGCAGTGCGCGCATCGAAACCCTCTTGCTCTTTCGTGTAGATGCGCTCCCCGACTACGATAGCGTCGTCTACAACGACCCCCAATGACAGCAACAGGCCCATTAACGACAGCGTGCTGATGCTCAGATCGGTTGAGGGGAAAAAGGCGAGGGCGCCGAAAATAGCAACGGGTATGCCCGCACTTACCCACAGCGCTAAGCGCACCTTGAGGAATAACGACAAGCTGATAATAACCAGCAGCAGTCCGCTCAGGGCATTGTTCATCATGGTCCCAAGCCGACCAATGAGTTCATCGGCTTCGTTATTCCAAATCGTAAAGTGAATACCCTCGGGTAACGCTCGCTCCTTTTGTGCTACGTAGGCGAGAACCGCCTCTGAAATTTCGATGGCGTCATCACTGCCGATACGAAAAATCTGAATCATCATTGCCTGCTCACCATTGAACTCAGCGTATTGATCGACGTCTTCAAATCCATCTCTGACCGTGGCGATGTCGCGCAGTAGGAGGCGCCCACCACCTGGTTCTCTTGCGACCACGATGTTCTCTAGGTCTTGTCCCGTGTAGCGCTGACCGGTGCTCCTAAGTCGAATTTCGCCTGACTCCGCTTTTACTGAACCGCCCGGAATATCGATGCTCGAATTACGGATAGCCTGCCCAACTTGAGCAAGCGTTAGTTGATGGCGCCGCAATGTAGCCTCGGAAATCTCGACTGACACCTCGTTAGCTCGCATGTAAAGCGTCTCAACAAGGCTGACTTCTGGAAGCTCGAGTAGGTCCTTACGAATGGCCTCCGTGATGTTCTTGAGGGATTGCTCGTCTGTGTCACCGTGCACCGCGACTTGTGTGACTAAACTGCGCATCGTGACTTGCGAGACGATGGGGCGCTCGGTATTGGCGGGAAAGGTTGATATCGCGTTGACCTGTGCTTTTATATCATCGAGCGCCTTCGCTTTGTCGGCGTTCATGTCCAGTTCAACGGCAACATTGCATTGCCCTTCGGCAGCGGTCGTTCGCACCTTGATGATATTTTCGATACCGTCGATCGATTCCTCAATCCGCGCACAAACACCCGTCTCCACTTCGGCCGGCGCAGCGCCCAAATAAGGTACGGTGACCATTACCACCGGCGCCTCAACGTTAGGGAACTCCTCTTTTCTGACATCTTGCAGGGCAAGCAAACCTGACCCTATTAGGATGAACATCAGCAAGTTTGCTGCGACGGGGTTATCGACGAACCAAGCGATGAGCTTTGGCATATAACAGCCTTATTCGATGACGGTGACGGGCATGCCCTCGACCACAAATTGCAGTGGTGAGATGCTAATGCGCTCGCCTGTGGCAAGGCCGTCAGAGATGAGCGCAGTTTGGTCCGATAATTTAAAAATCGAAACGGGTCGAAAATGCAGGCGACTCGCCTCGTCGATGACCATGACGGCGTTGTCAGGCCGAAGCGCCGTTCGCGGAACTGATACTAAATTGTCGACGGAGCGGCCTTCTATTTTAGCGTCGACAAACAAGCCCACAGGCAACCGTACGCCGTTGTCATTGACCGTCTGAGAAACCTCAACAATCAGATGTAAAAACCGACTTTTTGTTGCAATATCGCCTTCTGTTCGCAGGAGTTTCGCGTCCCACATCTGGGTGCTACCGGCGTAATTAGCGGTCAATGTCACATTAGCTGGCGTGTCATCGGCGAGGCCGGTTTGTGCGAAGCTTGGGTTCAGGTAGGCCAGCTGAGCGTCGGCCAGCGGCAATCGAACTTCCAGTCGATCGATATCATAAAGCGTCGCCATCGTCGCGCCCTTGGGAATAAATTGGCCTAAATCCACGGCTTCGTCTCGCACACGCCCGTTATACGGCGCGACAAATACAGTTCGCGCGAGATCGATTTTGGCGCGATCGACAGCCGCTGCCGCATCGTCTGCAGCGGCTTGCGCGACACTTTGCAAACGCTCGATATTTTGCAGTTCTGCCACACTTGCCAGCTCGTCTGCATACAATGAGCGGATGCGAGCTGCCTCCTCGTCCGCGTAGCGTTTTTCTGCCTGCATCCGCTTGCGATTTGCTTGGGCTCTGGCGAGCGCGATCTCATAGTCCCTCGGATCGAGTCGCAGGAGGACATCACCTTGCTTAAACTCGCCACCGGAGGCGAGGTTGGGAGAAATACTAACGACTTCTCCCGCAACCTGCGAAACCAGCTTGGTTTCTATTTTGGGTTGCACGTTGCCTTCGGAGGTGACGCTGAGGCTGATGGTCGTGGGATTGACCGTCATGGCCCGTACGGCAACCGGCACGGGTTCCTTGGGAGTCGTGCCCAGCTGGGGTTTAGTGCCAACGAGCACCAGGTAAACCCCTGCGGAGATAGCAAGAATGATTGCCGGGACCAGCAGTTTTCGGAGCGCAAACGCTGTGCGATCGGTGGGGTGGTCCATAGTCAGTGCTCAATCATTCCGAAGGGCGTGAGGTCATTCTCACGTGCGACCGCATTATACGGGGTGTTTGCCTCAATCCGCGTCATACTTATGAATGATGACAATGCCATCATTAACGGCCGCGCGTTGTGTCTTGCGTTTTCGGCGAACCCGAGTCTAAGACGGGAGGGGCCTTAGCGAGCCCCGGCTCGGTGGGTCTTTATATCGGCAGACCGTCATCGATAGCGTGATTTCGATCCGCGGGCGTTTGCACCCCGGGTACGTGGTAGATGCCATTGACGGCTGTCTGTGTCGAACCGATGTCATCCCTCGCCGCGTAAAACTGGCTGTACCACTTACGTCCCTTCAGGAAGGGCCCCTCGGTTTTCATCGCCATGGGTTTCAGCGCGGGTGTTTTGTTCTGCCAGATTTCAAAGTCTTTGGAGAAAGCTTCGAGCGCTCCCGCCTGAATGGCTTTGGCCATTTCCTTGTCCTCTGCTGTAATAGTGCCCGTTGCAGACTTGACGAGACAGCCGTGCCACGACTTGATTTTCCCGTCGCTAACCGGCGTATTTGCGATCATCTCGAACTGCGTCGCATCGCCCCAGACCTGCTTTGACAGCAACACACCTGGCCCCGTATACCAAGTGGTGGTGTATAACATCGCGCCGCCGTAGAGCGTCATCGCACCGCCTTGACGCTGGATGAGTACGTGGTCGCGCATTTCGTTCTCAAAGTATTCGCAAGGGGCGCCATGTGTCGGACCGAGATGTCGGTTGTCGCACATATTATCCAGCACCTCCTGCGGATGGAGCTCTAGCTCAGGTAGGTGGTCTAGGTCCCAATGAACCCATCCTCCCTCGTCCCACTGCTCGAGATAGGGGGCCGCGTAGTCAGGCTCTGCGCCGTCTTCGTCAAACCACATCATGATGCAGCCCATGTTGTCGACGACAGGGTAAGAGCGTATCGAGGCCGATTTGGGGCAGGGCCCGTCGTGGTAGGGAATGTCATCAACGTGACCTTCCGAACTATAGCGCCAGCCGTGGTAGGGACATCGGATGGAGTCACCCTCGACATGCTTGCCGCCCACGTCCGCTACAATCAGCATGGCGCTCGTATTTTTCGCGAGGTGGGTGCCCATATGTTTACAGTAGGCGTCGAGCATGACGGGGTTACCGCTCTCGCCACGATAGAGCGCAAAGTCGCGACCGAAAAAGGTGACGCCAATCGGTCCGTTATCAATTTCTCGGCTCTCGGCTACGATGAACCAGCCTCTTGGGTAGGTGTTTGGCCCTAAACCGTAGTCTGCTGCTTGTGCCACTGTCTCTCTCCTGTTGGTGCATCATGTCACTCTGTCAGTGACGGAGTCTGATAACGATAAACTAGGCCAATTAGAATCGCTGGTCAAAATGGACAGTCGTCATTCTCTAGACAAAAAGGACGATGACAGCGACCCTCACGAGACTGAGCATGCAGCGCTAGCATCCGTGATCCCTATTCAGTCAGGAGTGACATTTGAGTCAAGATCAATTAGCTCTGTTTAGAACCGAAGTGTCGGCCTGGCTGAAGACGCATTGTCCGGCCTCGCAGCGCCAACCTATCGTCCGCGAAGAGCAGATATGGGGCGGTCGCCGACGTGTATTTCCAAGTGCGGATGCAAAGCAGTGGTTTGAGGCCTGTCGCGACAGGGGGTATACCGCGCCCGAGTGGCCTGTCGAATACGGCGGTGCTGGGCTGACGCCAGAGCAGGCAAAGATTTTGAAGCAAGAAATGGCGCGGCTGCAATGCCGCCCACCATTGTATTGTCAGGGGCTATGGATGTTGGGCCCGGCGTTGTTGGTTTATGGCAGTGAGGCGCAGAAGCGTGAGCACTTATCGGCCATTTGCCGCGGAGAGATCCGGTGGGCGCAAGGCTATTCAGAGCCGTCTGCGGGTTCGGACTTAGCTAATCTGAAAACCAAAGCCGAGGACTGTGGTGACCACTTTCTTGTTAATGGGACCAAAATATGGACGACTAAGGCGGATGAGGCCGACTGGATCTTTTGTCTTGTTCGAACGAGTGATGCCTCGCCCAAGCAGGCAGGCATCAGCTTTTTACTCATTGATATGGCCAGTGAGGGAGTGTCTACGTCGCCCATTCAATTAATCAGTGGCGAATCCGAGTTTTGCCAGACCTTTTTTGACAATGTGCAGGTGCCCAAAGCCAACTTGGTTGGTGAGTTGAATGGTGGATGGGCGGTAGCTAAAGAACTACTGAAGCACGAGCGCAAGATGATGGCCGCATTTGACGGCATGCTGGAAAAACCGGCGATGTCTTTGCTGGAGTTGGCTCACTACGCGGTAGGTGTTGATCAAGATGGTCGGCTGGGGAACTCAGAGCTTCGCAGTGATATTGCACAGCACCTCATGCGCGAGCAGGCCATTAGTCAATTGGGTGAGCGTATTTACTGGCAGGGAAAGGCTAAACAGTCAGACCCCCGATTGCCGTTATTGATGAAGCATCTGGGTACGACCGAGACACAGACGAAAGACGAGCTAATTTTGCGAGCTCTGGGTGATGAAGGACTGTCCATGGAGGACGAATGCGTGCCTGAAGGTTTGCGCAAAATGGTGAAGCAGTGGGCCTTTAACAAAGCCCTGACCATCGCTGGAGGTACCAGTGAGGTCCAGTTGAATATCATAGCCAAGCGCGCGTTGAGCATGCCTACCTCAGAGGTTAAGTCGTGATCTTGAATGCTGAGCAATTAATGATGCGCGAGACAGTGGCGCAGTTTTTTGCTGAACGAGCGCCAATCAGCCGCCTGCGAGCGCTAGAGCATGAGCCGATTGATATCAGCTACGACGTTGAATTGTGGTCTGACATGGTGGCGCTTGGGTTGACTGGGATTACCGTTCCCGAAGTCTATGACGGTCTCGATTTTGGCTGGCTTGGATTGGGTGCGATTGCGCAGGAAGCGGGACGCTGCCTCGTGGCAAGCCCACTCTTGTCGAGCGTTGTGATGGGACAGAACGTACTTCTCAATTGTGGCTCAAGGGCTCAGATCGAGCGGTATCTCCCCGCCATGCTGTCGGGTGACAGCACGTCTACGCTAGCTCTGGATGAGGGGAGGGCATTCGATCCCGATAGTATCGTGGTAGCTGAACGTGCCGGTACTATGAGTGGGCGTAAAATTCGCGTGCTCGATGCACCGATGTGTTCCCTTATTTTTTCTGTCGCTCGGCGCGAGTCTGGCGAGCTTGGTGTGGCCCTTGTCAGCGCGGATTCTCGGGGTATTACTGCTAGTGGTAGGCGTCTGATGGACCTGCACGACAGTGGCTCGGTGGTGTTCGAGGCACTTCAGACGGAGACCATCGAGTGGCTTGAGGGCCTTGATATTCGGGGAGGCCTCCAAAAGACCTTAGACCAAGCGACGGCTGTGCTCGCTGCTGAGATGATGGGCACTGCGCGTGAGGCGCTCGAGCGAACAGTGACCTTCCTTGGCGAGCGAGAGCAATTCGATGTCAAGCTAGGTACCTTTCAAGCGTTACAACATCGATGTGCCCAAATGTACTGCGAGCTTGAACTGGCAGACAGTGCTGTAGCGGCGGCACTTGTGGCCCTGGATCACGATGCGCAAAACACGAGTAGTTTGGTCAGTAGTGCCAAGGCGCTTGCTAATGATTGCTTGACGCTCATCAGTTCGGAGTCGGTGCAGCTACACGGCGGTATGGGCGTGACCGAAGAGATGGATATGGGACTATTCCTGAAGCGCTCTCGGGTTTGTAACCAGCTTCTCGGGTCCTCAAGCTATCACCGTGATCGTTATGCGCGACTTAACGGATTTTGAGCAGCTGTTGGACCGCTATGCTAGATCTCTGTTTTTCGCTCTAAACACAGCCTCACCTCTCGTGGCTTTCGTCAGCTGCGCTTCAGATGTGGCGTTGTCAGCGTGCCCGATGCTAGGCGGCGGGCTCGACTAGAAACTGGCTGAACCAGCGACGAAACTTCGCAAAGGGTCCATCACCGTCACATAAAAGCGGGCGATCGAAGTATTTTTTTCGATCCCAAATGATCTGATCTTCCGACATTTGCTGGCAAATGTTGCCAATGATCGCTTTTCCGACAGTTTTTCCCAACGTGTCCTGTGTTGCCTTTGGCTGGATAAAGGCATAGGTCGCATAGGTTCTCTCGGGACCAACCGGGGTGACGTTGGCTAACAATATAGTGTCGTATATGCCCGTAAAGCGGACGACGGAGAGGCCAGCGCCTTGACTGCGTGTTTCTATCGCACCGTCGACAATGCCGCGTGGCGTAGGCTGTCGGGTGATGAACTTGCCCTCGCGAATATGTCCATCAAAATTCTGAAAAGCGGCTTCCGGTACATCATCCGTACCGTGGACGTACAAGAAGTGCGCTGCGTCGACTGCGTTTTCACCCATTTCTTGCATGTGCGTATTAACGTCCCATGTGTGGATGATCATCTCTCCCCAGTCGGGATGATTGGCTTGCGCCTCGGGGATAATTTCTGGCTCCCACGAGGGCGCTTCTTTGTTCGGGTGGTACCACACTAAAATCTGTTGATTGATCTCGCGGACGTCCCAAGAGCCCAGAATCGACTCACCTTTGGCGACGCGCGGCGGCATGTTCTTCGCGTAAGGGATGTGCGTGCACTGGCCATCGCCGTTCCAGCGCCAGCCATGAAATGGGCACTCGATGCTATCCCCTACGATTCGGGGTCCTTTACCGGTCTGCTCGCGAATGCCATAGCCCAAATGTGCACCCATGTGGGGGCAAAAGGCATCAACCACCTTGGCGTCGCCAGCTTCGGTCCTGAAGACCACCAACTCCTGCCCGAAATATTCGACCGGAATGGCATCGCCGACGTTGAGTTCATGCGAGTACAACACCTGAAACCAACCCATAGGCATGGGCAAGGGACAGCGCGGGGTATCGGTGGCGATCATCATGTGACTCGTTTCCAAAATAAAGGATCAGGGAAAGTATAACGGCTGAGGCTGGACTGCCTACCTATAGATGGTGTGCAAATGGATTACGGGGCCTTCAAATGGATTACGACGCGGTTGTATGGATCATCGCCTTAAGTAGCTATCGCTGGATACACTGAGCGAAACGAGAGAAGGGGATTCCCGTGTCAATAACCACCACTATCGAGGAACTGACTGCGCAAGGCGCTTTCTTTGAGGTTTGTGAGACAGCGACAGCCCGAGGAACGCTACCGGGTTTCAAGCATGCGCCGCAAACACTCACCGAAATCATTCAAAATGCACGTGGACATGGCGACCTTAATTTTATTGTTTCTGGTGACACACGTCTGAGTTTTGCCGAGTTCTTTGCGCGAGCGGACACACTGCGGGCGTTTCTAGAGTCAGAGGGCATGAAGTCCGGTGATCGTTTTGCCATTGCCATGCGCAACAATGCTGAGTGGCTCATTGGCTTCACTGCGGCTTTTCTTGCCGGTGCTACGGTTGTCCCTATCAATAGTTGGGGCCAGGCCCCAGAGCTGGCCTTTGCCGTTAACGATTGTGAAGCCTCTTGGCTTCTTTGCGATGATCAGCGTGCCCACATGCTCGATGCTCTACTTCCAACCGAGCGACGGTTGGTGGTTTATGAGCGGTCAGAGCCAGGATCTCGCCGCGGTGTCTGTTTTGAGGATGCGATCAGCAGTGACGCGCCTTCAGAGGTGACGCTACCGAGTGCCGATGAGGTCTGTCTGATTTTGTACACCTCGGGCAGCACGGGAGCACCCAAGGGTGTGATTCACTGTCAGCAGGCGCTGTCGCAGGCAGTCTTTAACATGATGTTTACGGGCATGCTGACCATGACCGTTGAAGGTGGGCTACGTGAGCTCAGAGGTGGCGCACTGCAAGAAAAAGCCTTGCTTAACGTGCCGTTATTTCACGCGACAGGGCTTTTGGGCTCGTTTGTACTGCCCCTAGTTACCGCGCAGGGGATTGTCATGATTGCCAAGTGGGACGCACAGGAGGCGCTGCGACTCATCGAAAGCGAGCGCGTAACGCTGTTCAGCAGCGTGCCCGCCCTGGTAAAGGATCTACTGACCCAGCCCAATCTGCACGAATTCGACATTTCGTCACTGCAACGTGTGTCATCGGGCGGAGCTGCAATGCCGTCGGATCTTCCCGGTATCATTGAGACAAAAATTGATCAGGCCTATGCCTCAGGCGGTTATGGATTGACCGAGACTCTGGCTGTTGGGAGCCAAGCTGCAGGGGCGGTTTTTGATGCGAAACCGGCTGCGGCAGGCGTACAGTCACCTATCATGCAGGTGCGATGTGCCGCGCCGGATGGCACAGTTTTGCCAACAGGTGAGGCCGGTGAAATCGAAATGCAGGGTATGGCCTGTACCTTGGGTTATTGGAACAAACCTGATGCCAACGCGGCTATTTTTACCGAAGACGGCTGGATGAAAACCGGGGACATAGGTTACGTTGATGATGACGGCTATCTACACATTACAGGAAGGATTAAGGACATTGTCATCCGTGGAGGCGAAAATATCTTTCCGGGCGATACGGAGCAAGCCTGCTACCAGATAGACGGGGTTAAAGAATGCGTTGTGTTTGGTATTCCCGACGAGGTGATGGGCGAAGAGCTTGCCATGATTGTGCGGGTCGATGGCAGTGTGGTCACGAAAGATCGTATTCGCAGCGGGCTAAAGTCACGTATCGCGGCTTACAAAATACCGAAATATATCCGCTTGACCGAGGAGCCACTGATGCGTGGCGCGACGGAGAAGTTTGATAAGCGCGCCATCAGGCGAGCATTTATAGATCAAATGCCCTGAAGCGCGCATGTGCGGCGATGGCGATATTTAAACACCAAAGCCGCCGTCGACGGGTATCAGTTGGCCTGTCGTGTAGGCTGCGTGGTTTGAGGCGAGAAAGACGGCCATCTTGGCAACCTCCTCTGGTTGACCAAACCGCTGTAGCGGTAGCGCGTTTTTTACGGTGTCGATCCACGCGTCATCAAATACCCCCTGTTCTTTTAGACGGAGGAAGATTCCCGTCTCGATTACACCAATAGCGATGCTATTGGCGCGGATGCCGTTGACACCTTCTTCTTTGGCAACGCCCTTGATTAGCTCCTCGACAGCCGCTTTGGGTGCAACTGAAAGAATGTCGAGCGGTGGGTATTTTAATAGTCCCGCAGAGCTGATGTGGAGGTAGCTGCCGCCACCCCCAGCGCGCAGATGGGGCAGCGTCGCATAAATGGCGTTGAATGCGCCCTCCGCATCGGAGCGCATAACCCGCTGCCAAAGCTCAGGAGTGACCTCTGAAATGGGTGACTGCGGGATGTCGTAGCCCGTGGCGATAAACACTGAGTGCAGACGACCGTGGTGTTTGAGGCCCTCATCGACAGCGGCTTTTAGCGTATCAATCTCCTGCAGAGATATGCGACAGCACGACACGCCACTGCCATCACAGCCAAACTCAGAAACGAGCGCTTCAGCTCGCGCTTGATTGCTGTTGTAGCTCAGCATGAGCGGAACACCCGATGCAACGAGTTCTCGGCAGATGGCTTCGCCAACACCGCCACTGCCGCCAATGACCAAGGCAAAGCCCTCTGGGTAAGAATCGTTCATGCCGTCTCCTTAGTTATGAGTTTTTCGCATCTTTAGCGCGCGAGACCAGTTTTTAGCTGGGTTTGATCCGTGTTTCGGTAGCAGGGTAATACCAACAATTTACCGAGACAAAAAAAACCCGCCAGCCGGCGGGTTCCTATCAAACGACTTGCTTATAGATCGAGTCGAATATCGAGACCGTAGGTCGCCGGGTTGCCCCACTGATGCACGGCATAGCCCAGCGATGGGCCGTAGTTGTACCCAAACGTGCGGTACTCTTCATCCGTAATATTGCGACCCCAGAGCGCGAGGCTAACGCTACGACTATCCTCGAGTTCTCTGCTGAAGGTTAGACGTGCATTGACAAGCGTTCTTTCCTGGTTAGTTGCTTGATCTAGGTTCACCGGAACCGGGTTATTGCCACTTCCGTAGTTGCCGGGCACGGTATTTATGCTCACCGTCTCATCTTTATAAGCTGCTGACAGTTGGAAGTCTAACGAGTTACCACCTGCGTTCAAAAGTGCCCAATCCATGATGAGGTTGTACTCATTATCGGGTGTCAGACCTTGTGATGGCGGAATGTTTAAGCCTAGATAGATCGGGTAGTCGTCGAAGTCACGATTAGTGTAGGCATACTGGGCACGCAACTGGAGAGTGTCAGTGGCCAACCAAGCAATATCTAGTTCCAGCCCTTCAGTGCTGAATTTAGCCGCATTAACTACGTCGGTAGAGATTGATCCAGAGTCCGTCTTAACCACGCTGACTTGAACGTCATCGTAATCGTAGCTGTAGTACGCGCCGTTGATGCGCAGTCGACCATCAGCGAGGGTTGATTTCACGCCCACTTCAAAGCTGGCGATCGTCTCCTCGGAGAAGTCATCACCTGTGCCGGTATCACTATTGAACGCGCCGCCGTTAAAACCCCCGGCACGATAACCGGTGGTGTAGCTCGCATAGAAGTTAGTGTTGTCATCCAGGCTGTACTCGGCCACTAAACGGCCGGACGTATTGCTGAACTCCTGCTCGTTGTAATTGCCATAAACGCCGGGTGTTTCTGGGATATTACCAATACCATCAAGGTCACCCACGTAGCCGAACGTCAGACTTCTGGGTGTATTTTGAAGTGTTAGCGAGGCAACCGCTCCATCTACCTGCGCCTGTACAATCTCTTCAGGCGTTCCCGCTGGGAATTGGCTTCTCACAAACGCCTCGGTACCGCTTATGGTGAGCGAGTTTGCGATGGAGTCACCAATAGCTGCTCCAATATAAGCCTCAACGCCTCCGGCAGGAAAGTCGCGCCAGCGGTAGGTCATGTACTTTGTCTCTTCGTTATAACGAAGACCTGCGGTAAATGACCACTTGTCAGAGGCGCGCCATGTGACTTCGCCAAAGACTGATTGCGCATCGCCGCCTGCGTCAAAACCGCGGCTTGCAGAGCTCGCTAAAGTGTAAGTTGGATTCTGAATATTTCGCATCTCGCCGAAATCTTCCCAATCGTAGAAGCCGACGACCCAATCCAACGAATCAGTTGAGCCTAAAATCTGCAGTTCGTGGCTTTCCTGCTCGTAGCTGTTGGCGAGGTCGGTCCAGAAAATACCGTCATCACCATTGGCGTTAATCGCATCGATCATGTCCAAAGCCAAGCTGAAATTATACGTCGGTACAGTCGGGTCTCGAGGATCATCCGATACGATCGGAATATTTGTGAACGCAGCCTCTTGCCCAGCGGGACAAGGCCCAGCTTGGAAGGTAGCTGTGCAGAACGGTAGAGAGGCAGGGACAACTTGACCAAACAAGGCGCCACCAATGGTTTGAAGAGTCAAGCTACTCCTTACACCTGACGCGACTGAGTTATCGATACCGTCGAGATCGCTAAGTGAGCGGTCATTCATGGTTCTGTCACCATATATGTATTTGATGCTGACAGCCTCACTGAGCTCGTAATTTACAGTGAGCGTGTGTGTTTCGTTTTCGACATCGGCGAAGCTCGCAACATCGCTCGAACCGGCGCCAAAATATGAATCTCCGTCGTCCAGTACGCCATTGGCCCAGTCTACGAAGTCATTTGACCAACCTAGGAACTGCTGTATCTGTGGAAGATTAGGTAGCAGACCGAACTGAACTGACTGTGCGACACCACCCGCAAGTGCCTGAACGGTAGCAATTTGCGATGTGCTGTCGATAGGGACGTTTGCTGGATCACCACCGGCAGCGAGATAGCCATTCAAAGCAGCGGTGGAGGGGTTGAGGCCTGTCGGCTTATTCCAGTTATCCAGCTCACCGTTTACATTGCTCTGCGAATAGGCGTAATCAACGCTCAATCGATCTGTCGCATCCCAGGCAAGTGCGACCCGGAAACCATCACGGTCGATGCTATTGAAGCCGTCCATATTGGGGTTGGTATTGTCGTAGAACGCATCGCGCTGACGATCATTGACCGAAATCGCTGTGCGGAACGTGTCGGAGAAGGGGATGTCAGCACGCACAGAGTACTCTTGGGCACTGTAGTTACCTATCGTGCCACGAACGGTAAGTCCCATTTCGTCAGATGGCGCTTTGCTGATGTAGTTAATCGCACCTGAGGTTGAGTTGCGGCCCGACAGCGTGCCCTGTGGACCTTTCAATATCTCGATTCGAGCAAGGTCTACAATGTCGGGCGAGCTGCCCTGATTCTTACCAATATAGACGCCATCCACGTACCGACCAGCTGCTGGGTCAACATCAATCTGAGGTTGGCCATCTCCGATACCACGTATCACAAATGCTGTCGAAGAGCCGCCCGCTGGCGATCCATAGCCCTGAACCCCAACGACTGAATTAAGAAGGTCGAGATTATTATTGATTCCGCGTTCCTGGATGTCTCTCTCGGTGAGGGCTTCAATCGAAATCGGAGTATCTTGAATGCTGGCTTCGCGGCGCTCTGCCGTTACTATGACTTCCTCGAGTTGCGCGAACGCCGTTTCAGCGGTCAGAACTGCCAGGACGGCCGTCGCTAGGAGCGACTTAGGGCTAGATGGCTTCATTGTATTAACCTCATTGTTAGAGTTATTGGCGGATAGAGTATTTCCGTCTTTTCTTACCTTGCCAGACCACTTGCATCAGTCAACCCCTTAGCGGCTGATTTAACGGGTGATCTTGCACTGCAACTTACTGCTGGCAGTTCTCAGTCTGTCGGCATTTTGTTCATATAGTGTGTCTGAAGCTGCCGGAGGAGGGAATGCCTGTCTATCCGTGGTTTTAGAACAAACGGACTACCTCGGAACGTCAAGATTTCGGGGGTTCTGCTGCGTCTTACCGACTTTTTCCAAATTTGTAACGCTTGACGGAAGCGAGGTAGCTTCGACAGTCAGCCGCCTTCCTCCGCGCGATCACCGAGGTTACGACTCGTAGATCAAGGCGGTGCTCTTAAAAACCGAACCTTAGTAAACTTACGAGGCTAGTCTTTCTAGCCGTCTGCCTAGCGGTTTTTATAGCAGCGTTTCCAGCGGTTTTTGTAGCAGCGTTTATAAGTAGCAACGTTTATAAATAGGGCATTTGAATGGTTGAGCTGTTATCAACGCGGATTTCGGCCCCGTTAATGTGGCGGGACTCATGACTGGCTAAAAAGTAAATCACGTCAGTGACCGCTTCGGGCTCGCAGGCGAAGCTATACGCCTTCATCGCCTGATCGGGTGTCATTTCGGGAAACTCGCCCTTCATGTGCGTGACCATGTCGGTCAAAATACCGTCCGGGTGAATGCTGTTACAGCGGATGGGTAGCTGATTTGTCTGGCAGTGAACTGCGACGCTCATGGTGAGACTTCTCACCGCCGCTTTGGCCGCACCATAGGCGATAAAATGAGGGTATCCGGCCACGGCTGAGGACGAGGATAGATTGATAATGGAGGCCGCATCGCTCTTTTTCAGCGCGTCTAGCATGTACTTCATTCCGAGAAATACCGACGTGCTGTTGACCTCCATCATGTGTTTGAAGTCTTCCACAGAGGAAGTTTCGATGGTGTAGGTCATTAAAATGGCCGCATTGTTGACCAGTACATCAAGTTTGCCATGCTGACCTATCGTTGACTCGGCAAGACTCATCCAATCGGCTTCACTCGTCACATCACAGGTTTGATAGCTGACATGGTCGTGCTCGAAGAGCCCCTCAGGAAGACGTATATCGGTGCCTATTACCGTATAACCGCACTCAGCGAACTTCCTTACCGTTGATTGACCAACGCCGCCCGCGGCGCCGGTGATGACTGCAACTCGTCTCTCTGACTGGGACACTAAATACCTCCAAAACGTCGGTTATCGAACCATTCAAGCGCGGCAAACAAGCCCGGGCCAATTGTACTATGGGCAAAGGCAAATACCGTGTCTGGACCTCACGGGCCGACGGCATACCATGAACGTAAGTGCTGACACTGCCTGCCCACACTGCCTATCTAGAGTGCCAAGGCTAGCGGTAGTACTGCAAGCGCGGATGTCTGCGCAAACGGACCATGCAAGACCGACGCTCTCCATCACCGAGTATTGACAATGCTGTTAGGAGAGCAAAAAGTAGCTTTGAAGATCATGGGGAGTGAGGTTAAAAGCATGCTACTGAAGGATAAGGTTGTGGTTATCAGCGGCGTTGGTCCGGGGCTTGGACAGTCGCTCGCCAAGATGGCAGCGCAAGAGGGTGCCGCAGTCGTATTGGGTGCCCGTAGTCAGGATTTTATCGATAAGGTTGCGGCGGAGATTCGTGACGCGGGTGGGCGCGTTGTGGCCCACAGTACGGATGTCACCTCGACGGAGCAATGCCAGGCACTGGTCTCCGCGGGCGTTGCGGCCTTTGGAAAAATTGACGGCTTAGTCAACAGCGCCTATGCCCATGGTGATTGGGCGCCGGCTGATGTGTCAGACCCCGATAAAATGGGTGACGTCATTAATGTGATTTGCCAGGGAGCGCTTCGGATGGCACAGGCATGCGCGCCACATATGCAGGCCGCAGGTGGCGGCTCGATCGTCAACGTCTCTACCATGTCGACAGTTAAGCCATTTTCAGGTGAGACGATGTACGCGGCTGGCAAGGGGGCGCTCAATGCACTTACGCGACACATGGCGAATGATTTTGGCAAGTTTTCAATCCGGGTAAATGCGTTGCGCATGGGTTGGATTGGCGGTGCGCCGGTTTACGCGTTTATTGACTCTCAAGTCGCTGCGGGAGCCGATCGGGACACGGTCGTACGGGGCATTACCGATCGCATTCCCTTAGGCGTTATTCCGCCTGAGGCCGACTGTGCCAAAGCTGTTCTGGCGTTTCTGTCCGATTACTCTGCGGTGATTACAGGGACATCGGTAGACGTGAACGGTGGCGAGTACATGGCACCCTAATTCATCTTAGTGATGAGTATTGAGCTTCAAAGGAAAGAGACATGACCGAAGATGAAAAACTGGCTTTAGACCCAAACGCGATCGTCCGTTCGATAACCGTACAGATCGACGCACCTGCTCAGATCGTGTGGGATGTGCTGGTCGATTTTGACCGCTACCGTGACTGGAATCCCTTTTGTGTTGAGGCCTCGGGCGTTCTCGCAGTCGGTGAACCATTGACAATGAAACTCAAGAGCTACACGGAGGAAGGGCAGTACTTCGATAACGTCGAGATCATCACTGAAATCAATGAACCCCGTTTGGTTTCATGGTCGGCGCCTTGGGTGGATGAATGGCCATATCCAGCGAGAAGAGATCAATTCGTTGTGTCTACTGGCCCTGACAGCTGTGAGTATTACTCAACCGATGCTTTTTTGGGGCCACACGGGATACATGTCATGCGTTTCGCAGGGCCCTGGGTGAAGCGAGCTTTTGATGACACCGCATATGCTTTGAAAGCGCACGTAGAAGGGACGTCATAGCGGCTTATGGCTCGCGAAGTTGCGTCGGGGCGGCTCAAAAGTAAGCCTGTGTGTAACGAGCAAATTGTTGGTGCAAGCTCTCCGCGTCGAATCCAAAGTCAGACAGCTGATAATGATGTTCGGGACGACTTTCTCGTTCGTTAAAGGCTCGCCAGTGTGCCATTTCCGCCAACGCCTCAGACGTGAGCTCCAAGCCCGCGAAGTTGTAGATTTTCCGAATTTCCGTCTCGGGGTTAGCCACTGTGTCCATGAAGTAGAGGTCAAGATAGCGCGCCTCAGGGTGTGTGGCCCGATAGTCCATTGTTTTGGCCAGTCCCTTGGCCCATTTGGCTGCCCAATTCTGTGCCAGCGCAGGTGCATTCAAGTCATCGCTAAAGGGCTGCGCTAGCGCTGCCATCATGCTGCCGTAAGAGGGAATAACATCGATGGGGTGCCGATGTGTCTGCACCACCGCAGCGTCTGGGAAGCGTTTAAATAAATACTCGGGGTAATGCAGGTGGTGTGGCGTTTTCAGTAACCAGCGCGTCCCCGTCTGTCCTTTCCTGCGCTTTTGCCACTGCAAAAACTGAAGGCACCGGTAAAGGTAGTCATAACCTGCAGACTGGTCTTGTTCATAAAGCCAGTCGCCAAACTCCGGAATGTGGGCGTAGCATTCGGGCACGGTGCTCATAAACGAGTGCTCGAGCAGCATGATCTCTTCGTCGGGTGCTCGGGCATCCATTGGGTGAATGGCCGCGAGCTCAGGTGCGGCTTCTAACATCGCTGTCACCTCAGCCTCTGAAATGCCGATGCGCTCATCCTCACGCTCGAAATCGTCGGCAAGCGGCACGGGTTGGCGGACTTCGTACCAAATGGGTGCTAGCAGTGATGTATCTGTCGCGATGGTGCGATGCAGCATGGTGGTGCCTGTTCTAGGCAGGCCCACGACGACAATTGGGCGTTCAATGGTCTCCTCAAGAATCTCGGGATGCTTCTCGACCCAGGCCTCCATACGGAGTCGATTGGTCAGCAGATCGCGGAGTCTTGCGCCATGAAAGCCAACACCTACCTCGTTGAGCGAGGCCTCCGTGTTAAGGGCCTTGAGTAAGCGATCCAGTAGTGGCTCAAATTCATCATCGATAAATACGCGTCGCTCGGCCTGAACAAGGGCTTCCCGCTTAAGAGTCCGTATATCCAGCATTAGTCGATCGCCTCATTCGTTTTTTTACTATTGGGTTGGCCACTCCGTGGTCGGTTGGATTGGCGCATAACCCGTGGCGTTTGACACGAACCATCCGGGTCATTAATCAATCTCGAGTCATAACCGGTACGATCTCCACATGTGGATGCACAGGATCATCTGTCCCCACCCAGCGAAAACATAAGGTACCTTCGGTATGACCTGCCGTGGATAAGGTATTCACGGCATCGCTAGCAGCCGGTGTCACGATGAGCGTAACGGAGCCGTCGGCATCCACCTCTGCTGTGTGTTTATTGATGGATATCCGGTGGTAACGATAGTCGAGCGACTCCATCCAGTAATTATCGACCTGAAGGTTCCAGGTCTGACACTCGGGGATGCGATCGAGGCGAATCCGGAAAGCTTGATCCGCCTCGAGTCGGAAGTGTCCGTGGTAGTAAATAATATTGGGGTCCCCACCGACTGACTGGCAGAAAGACTGGTCCCATAAGGGCAGGGTATTTGGATTCTCGATGATCTGTTGGCTCCAGCGAGCAAACAACCCCAGGGTGTTCTGATAAAACGCGATGGCCTTGTCAAAGTTAGCCGTCGCCCTAGCTAAGTTTAGGGGTGCGGGTGTTGCACCACTGTCGCGCCGCCGGACATCAAAGACCGCTGGGCTCTCCGCGGTCCGATCTAAAAAGGTTTGTCGGATCAGCAGTGACTCGCTGTCTTCATCGATCGGTAGCCAGTTGCCCTCGTGCTCATGCCGGCTTAGGACGATTTGGAAGGAGCCATCGTCGGCCGTTATCAGGGCGTTGCTATCGAGAAATCCAGTTTCAATTTGTTTGAAGTTCTCCGCATAACTGCCTTTGCTGGTAGCCATGCTGATGTAGTCCACGGTCCCCCGATGACCCGTGAGTATGTAGTCAAAGCGTCCGTCGATGACTGCTTTTTCATAGATGTTATCGGGATTGTCGGCGCCGATCTTAATGGTTTCGTGAGAGGGCTTGTAGAGCTCTGGAAACTCGGGGTCGTTAAATTCTACGTACCACTCGAGGGCTGCACGCGCAATTCTCGATAAATAGCGCAATCCCTCGGCCTGAGTCTGCTCGTCCTGCGGTACGCCGGGCTCCGTCAGCAGTGAGCCAGCTGCCTTTAGGGTGTCACAGAACGTTTCCCATTTAGCCTTGCTAACGCTCATGCTGCAGCTTACGACGCTTCGGTGACAAGGCCGGGCGCACTGCCAATCTGCTCGATTGCGACGACACCGTTATCAGAATTGAGAAAGAGATTTGACATGAGCGTGTATCGCGAGACGCGCATCTTCCACTCGCCATCGACCCGCGCATATTCATCCTCATAGTAGCCGCTCATGAGTTGAACTTGCTGCTGCTCGGTCTCCAACAACTGAAATCGCATGCGCCAACGACCTTTGGCCGTGTCGGGTCCCGTCATTTCAATCTCAGGGGCCGTGCCATGGTGCATGTCAACGTGAGTAGGGTGGCAGGCCAAGGATTTAAAAACCGATATGAACGCGTCCATATCTGTGAACTCACCAATAAAACCGAAATCAATCAGAAAATTGTTCTCGTCGTAGCAGGCGCGCATACCCTGAATATCGCGGGTATCACAAGCAAACCACCACCGCGCTTTGAGGCGTTTGATAGATTCAATGTCCTCGAGGGCTTGCACCCTCGAGGCGAGATCGAACTGATCGTTCACAGACTTACCGGGGAGGTGCGCCGTTTACACCGGGCCAACGAGATCCGGAGATTGTGTCGGCGTGCGGCAGGAAAGCGTCAGGGTCTAGTGGCTTCGATAGTGTGACCGAGCGATCGAGAAAAATAGGCCACCACAAATAAGCCGACAGCTGCTCCCGAAGGGGGAGTTTGCTTGCGAGAGGATCCCAAGGGCTGTCTCGAAGTACCACCTGCCCCTGAACGTTTTCCTTCCATGCGGTGCCGTATTTACTCGCTACGTGCACAACGTGTGGTGGAAAGTCATAGCCAGTGGCAGGACCACCAATACTGACGGCACGTGACACTTTGATCCACCACTCGTTCTGCACGAATTCATCACCGGGGTCAGAGGGCCCGTCACTCATGCCTTCGAATTCGAGGAAGGTATAACCTTGGTGTGTGCATTTCGCGCGCACCATTGGGCCGATGCGATGGTAGTCAATGTCGCAGGGGTACTTTGGTTGACCGTTTGTCTCCTGAGAGATGAATATGGCTGACTCCTGATCAATGCCGTACCCGAGCGTGTATTCACCTTCTATACCGTCAAAATCAGCGTTGACCGTCGTCACGACGCCGTATTCAGGCACATCGGGAACGGGGAAGTTGTAGACCGTCAGGTTGACATTGGGTTCCTTGCCAACCGTGATGCCGGGTGGCAGTAAGGCCGCGATTGCCTCGGGATCAGTGCGGTAGTGAATCTTCAACATCGGCCAGTTGATGATGTCGCCGGTATTTCCCATTGGGGCTTGTGGTTCACTCATTTTATTATTCCTTGTGCCCTTGAACGTGTTGTGTGATTAACCGACCGATTCGGGAATCGGTGTGGTTTTGTTGATGATCATATCTGCTCTACGTTGAATCTTAGCCTTGCTCTCATCGGTGTGAGCTAGCAGCCAGAAGTCCCCATTGGGCAGGCCGGCTAGCGCCATCTCGGCCACTTCATCTGGGTGCGTTGTTTTGAGGTCGAAACCGTATTCCTCGGCCATGCGTTTCATGTCCTCAACGGAATTGATTCCTGTCTCGTTACCGGAAACACCTTTGTCAAATTCTTCGGGGCGCACACGCCCAGAATTAAAGAGACCGGTCTCAACGACATGTGGGCCGGGGAACAGAGCACTGACAACGACGGGTAATCCACCCATCTGCACTTGGTAATGTAAGTTTTCGGTGATGCTGTGAACCGCGGCTTTGGTCGCCGTGTAAATAGGCACATCTGGAAGGACCATATAGGCCCCATTGCCGGATCCGGTAATGACGATATGCGTGCGATCAGGCCGAGTGACGAGGTAGGGCATGAATACATTAATGCTATTCACCGCACCCCATAGATTGACGTTGAAGCACCATTGCCAATCCTTCTCGGAGAAACCCCAGATAGGTCCGGCTTCACCCGCGCCGATACCGGCATTGGCAAAGACTATATCCACTTCATTGAAGGTCTCTAATGCCGCGTCGAGCAGTGCCTGCAGACTTTCGGCAGACGTCACATCACAGTGTTCGATCCGATGAGATATTTGCTCTGCCGCCAGATCAGCTGTTACGGCCGCCATGGCGTTGGTATCGACGTCCCCAATGACCACGTTGGCGCCTGCTCGTCCAAGCCCAAAGGCGATGGAGCGACCCACACCACTGGCACCGCCGGTGATAATGGCTGTCTTACCTTGGTAATAATCGCTCATTGTTGGCCTCGCGGACTGTCAGGTAGGTAGAACTGTCGGACCCACTTTCGGAACAAGACGAGCGTTTCATCGCCCTTACAGAAAACGGGTTGTCTACGGTGCACCTTGTTTTCCCAGATCGGGTAGTCGTCAGACAAGCCTTCGATGATGCCGTCCATAACCTGATCACCAACGAATTCCGCGATCTCGTTACGGACGAGTAATGTCCAGCGCAGGAGTGTTTCATTTTTAGAGATCGGCTGTGCTGAGTTGTACACCAGCATCTCCGCTCCCGGTCCATAGCTCGTCATAACTCGGGCAAGACCGGGCTGGAACATGGTGGCATGTAACTCGCCCTTCATTCCCTGCGCCTCAATCTCCGATCGGAGATGAACAGCTCCGTCTTCCACATCAACCGATGAGGGCGGCGTTTGATTTTGCTTGTGCACGTACTGGAAGTGTTCGGGATCACAGGAATTTTCAGCGATATCCTGAATATGAACCGGTATGTTGAACTCTACTTGCCGTGGCTCGGTCCAGTTTTCGTCACCAATCTGTTCGATCACAGGAACCGCTCGGTCTGGCTCGGCACCTGTTGGGTGAAACCACATGTAAATCTCACCATTGACTTCGGAGGTCGGCCAGTTCTGAACCTTGGCACGCGAGGGAATCGTTTCGCAGTAAGGAATATGATTACACTTCCCGTCTCCACCGAACTGCCAGCCGTGAAACGGGCATTGGATTGATTCACCCACGACTTTGCCATTGACGCCGAGATGGGCCCCGAGGTGCGGGCAGTAAGCATCGTGCACACGAGCTTCACCCGATTCGGTTCGGTAAACGACCAAGTCCCGATCAAGCGCTGTGACGGATGTCACGTCCCCTGGTTTTATCTCGTGGCTTCGTGCAACAGACCACCAGCCAATGGGGAAGTCGGGCGCCGTATTAAGTTTCGAATCGCAGACTGCGATGAGTTCCATGAGCGTGCTCTCCTTCGTTATTGGTATGGCGGAATATCACTGACAGTTTGCCTTGGTGCTCCTGTCGGTGCCAACCGCCCAGTATCAATGTCAGCCGTTAAAAATGGACGCCGATGGCCCGATGTCAGATGCTAGACCGTTCAGATAATCGGAATCCATACCGTAAAATTGAATCGCATTTTCTCCGAGAATCTGTCGACCCGCGTCAGCATCAAATCCCTTGAACGTATCCAAATAGTATTGTTCGGTATTTGGCCATGTGCCCTCAGGATGCGGGAAGTCGCTGCCCCACATGATTTGCTTGAGACCTATTTGATCTTTTAAGTCGAGGTCGCGCCGCGGCACACAGGACGCGCCAATGCCGCAGTTTCGGGCGAAGTATTCGCTGGGCGCCATCGACAAGTGTGAGCGGAAGTCGCCCAGCTTCGCGGAGAATTGAATGTCCGTGTAGTTATGGTCAAGTAGCATCAGCCAAGACGGCACCATGAACATAGTTCCGCCCTCGACAACCATGGCTTTTAGGCGAGGGAATCGCTCAAAAACACCGCCCCACAACATAAACGTAAGCGGGCGGTACAACCAAAACATGACCTCGGAAACGTAGGCTCCCATCGCGCCCGGCAACTCAGCACTGCGATCCTCGTTCGGGAACGCTGGTCCAAAGTATTCGTTGTGCGGCGCCGGTCCGGAATGAAAATGAATGACGATGCCCAAGTCTTGGCAGGCTTCCCAGAAGGGATCGTATTTCACATCGTGGTAAGCGGCATGCTCTCCCCACATAGTTGGCAGCATGACACCGCTTAGGCCATTATCTGCGCACCATCGAACAGCCTCTACCGCCTGGGCCACATCGAATAAAAGTGGTATCGATGCTACACCGTAATGCCGCTTAGGATCGTTAGCGACCAGCTCGGACAACCAACGGTTGTGCGCCATGGCACCGGCCCATTGAAGCTCGGGGACCGCATCTTTAGGAGACAGACCCAGTCCAGCACCAAACGGCGGTGTGTTTTGCTCTGTAATGCCATCCGGAAAAATGATTTCCGCGGCAATGCCGTCTTTGGCCAGCATTTTATGGCGCTCTTTGTAATCCCACGCGCCCGTCAATTCCTGCTTTATGGGTGCGCGCCACTCGTCATTGATTTCTTTGATGAGGAACTGCGACTCAGCCTTGTCCATCATGTCGATTTGGATATCGACAGCCATATCGATGAAGTCATGGTATTTCGAGTCGACGTAGGGCTTGTATTGCGATATCGGCAGTCCAGCGTGGCAATCAGTGGAAACAACAGTTAATCGATCAGTCATATCGTCCTCATTTAAGCAGTTCTACTTGGGCTAATACGACAAACATAGGGGACGAGATGTACGAGAGCAACTTGTGTAAGGGCGCTGTCATAGTCCAACTGTGTTGTTTGATGATGTCATCTGGCTGGCCTTAACCGGTAAAACAGAAATGACAGAGACTCATTTGATCAACCGTGCAGTTTCATGTGCTTTCTCGATTTCGCTGTCGAGCCAATAGAGTTCGTAATCGTTACCGGTTTGCAGCGCGACATCTTTGAGCTGCTGCAGGACATGCAGCCGGAGTCGATTCAACGCAGTAGCGTCATCGATGCCCTCGAGTAACTCCACCAGCAGCAACGCTTGTTCGGGCCGATTGTCGTCGATTTTGCTCTGGACTAGCGACAACGCAGCCTGCTGATCAAGCACGCCGGCTAAATCGCGAAGAATCGTCGATTGCGAGGTGGCGTAGAGTTCGCTGGTCCGGTCGAAGTGAAACCACGTCGCGTAGTACTCCCATATGGATTTCACCGCCCAGCTGACTTTGCCGTGTGTTTGGGAGAGGGCTAAGCGCTCTGGAAGCACTATGTCACGCATCAGTGTTTCGAGCGGCCTACCGGCGTTCATGCCAGCAACTGTCTGGTCGTGCACAAAGTCGACCGCATCTCGGATCCGGGTCATTCCTGCGCGAATCGTGTCGGCACCCTGGATGGGCTCGAGATGACCCGGTATTAGCGTTTCAATGTCAAACTTGAGCAAGCGACCAATTGATTGGCTGTACTCAACAGGCTTGCGGACTTTTTCACCACGCATGGTGAAGATGTTGGGAAACTGCGGGAACTGCGGGCCAAAGAAATCGCCGGATAACAGGACCTTGTCGTCGGGCAACCACAAGACGATATTGTCCGCCCCCTCCGCACCGGGTGTGGCATGCACCTCGAATCGACGATCGCCCAAGGTGAAGCGGAAGGGGACATCATTATCAACGAGAATATCTGGCTCGAGACCCCGAAAATCCATACCCGGCAGGGTGCGCGGTGTCTCAGGAAGCCAGGGGAAAAGTGTCCGATTGCGGCCATGAAGGTAGGGGTTTAGCTCCGTGAGATAGCGCTGTTCTTCTTCAAATTCCTCGTGAGCGATAAGTTGCGCGTTGCCCTCTGACCAAAAACGCGCTCCGCCGACGTGGTCTGCGTGGCTATGGCTGAGGATTATTTTAGCAGGCTCGCTGTTGCCGATCACGGCTTGCAGCTTTTGCTTTTGCTCGGCGGCCTGAATAACCAGTCCAGTATCGAATACCACATACCCCGCCGATGTCGTAACAACGTAGGTGTTGCCTACGCCAGACGCTTTGTAAATCCCTCGCGCTACCTCAGTGACATTAATGGGCAGCGTTATTAGCTCAGCTGCTGCAAACCCCCTGGCATTGTTGTCCGCCATCACACCCGATAGATTCTTGATGGCAGCTTTGCTGGCGACACTCGCTACGCTTTGGCGCGCCGTCGACGTCAGAAAGTCAAGATTGATGGCGACCGTTGCAATCGCGATCACGCCCAAAGTGACTAACAGTATCTTCGATTTCATGGTTTTCAGCCTTGCAATGCTCGCGTTACTCTGTGCGCAGTGTGCCATAGCCTAATAATCGGTAAGGAACGTGCTTTATGGTCCGTATGTGGGGTGTTTTTGTTCTAGGGGTTTTGTCTTCGTTAGCCTTATCGGCGCAGGCGAGTGATCGACCAAACGTGGTTGTCATTGTTGCCGATGACCTGGGATGGGCTGATGTTGGATTCCACGGCAATCAAATAATAGACACGCCCTCGCTGGATCGGATCGCTGCCGAGGGCGCCCAGCTGAATCGTTTTTACACCACCCCGATATGCTCTCCCACGCGAGCCGCGCTGATGACTGGTCGAGATCCAATACGCTTGGGTGTCGCTTACTCCACAATTATGCCCTGGCAAAACAACGGTATTCATCCAGATGAAACCTTCCTGCCGGAGCTGTTTCTCAGCGCGGGATATCAGACGGCTATGGTGGGCAAATGGCATTTAGGCCACGCCCAGCAGTCATACCATCCTAACTCCCGCGGTTTTGAGCACTTTTACGGGCATCTTCACACCGAGGTCGGATTTTACCCGCCGTTTGCGAGCCTTGGCGGTAAAGATTTTCAGCGCAACGGGGTTTCGATAGACGATCAGGGCTATGAGAGCTACTTACTTGCCGACGAGGTTAGTCGTTACATTCGCGAACGCGATACAGAAAAGCCATTTTTTATTTATATGCCCTTTATTGCGCCACACACCCCCCTCGATGCGCCGGAAGAGCTGCAAACCAAGTATGCCGACATGGCGGATGATCGTGGTAAGTCGCGCAGTAAAATGGCAGACAGTACACGCTTTATGGCCAAGGTGACGGGGCGCACGAGCGCCAGACCCATGTACGCCGCCGTGGTTGATGCAATGGACCAGGCGATTGGCCGCGTGCTTGATACCTTGGATCGCGAGGGATTGGCAGACAACACGATTGTCTTGTTTTTCTCGGATAACGGCGGTGCGGTCTACGCTATCGGTGGTGCTGATAACGCGCCACTGCGGGGCGGGAAGGGTGACACTTTTGAGGGTGGTATCCGGGTTGTTGCAGCGATGCGATGGCCGGAAAAAATTCCCATGGGGAGTCGGGTTGACTCAATCATGTCGGTAATGGACGTACTACCCACGCTCGCATCGGCTGCCGGCATCGACGCCGATACACAGTTTAGGCTCGATGGTCGCAATATGTTGCCTGCGCTGATCGACGGGCAAACGATGCCGCGAGAAAAGTTGCTCTTTTTTATCTCAGAAACACCGTTTAAAAATCACGTAAATGTCACGGCGTTCAACGATGAGTGGAAACTCATACAACGCATTGAGACTGGGTTTAGCTCCGTCGATGTGACGCAGTTTTTGTTCAATATCGCTGAGGACCCCCATGAGCATAACAACCTCGCACAGCAGCACCCGGATATTGTGGCTGATCTAGCCGACGAGATTCGTCATTGGCGTAATCTTTATCCTGTGGCAGGTACGCGGTCACAGTTGATGCCGCCGCCAGGATGGAAGGCACCGCTTGATTGGACGGATTATCCGCAGCAAGAGACGGTGCTTCAGTCTGAGCCATCGGGGGGTATGCCGCCGGAGGATGTTATTCGCATGTTGGACTGGCAATACGGTGAGAATGGACGGCTCATTTACAACTGCGAGCCCTATCGGTGGGCGGGTGGCGGCTTATGCAAACGGCAGTAGCGCTCAGCGCTGCACGCTATGGTGATCTCTTTGTGCGTTACCGGAGCAACCTGCTAATGAGAGGTCCTGCAGAATCTCAGTCGGGGTAAGTCTGACTGCAGCTGTTTGGCCGTATTATTTCAGATGACGGCGGTGCCCGCTAACGTGGTGTAACGTGAAACATCAGCCGCCCTATGAAGTTTGGTGAGAAGTATGGGAGAGAACCATGTCAGTTTGTCCGTTTACGCATCCGTTGGATCTCGATGCCTACAGCAGTGGTATGCCCTATGCGGCATTGGCAGAGGCGCGCAAAGAGGGGAGCTTCGTGCGTTACGAGGACCCGGCCACCGGTGTGCCTTATTGGGCTGCACTTAAGCGCGATGCCCTTGATTTCGTCTCACAAAACCCTGCGTTGTTTTCGTCGCAGTTGGAAGGGCCGTTTCCCATGGAGCCCGCCGACGAGACGACGCGGGAAGTCACCAAGATCATGAATGACAACAGTTTTATTGCGATGGATCCGCCGAAGCATGTGACGCATCGGCGCATCGTTAAGGATGCATTCACGCCAAAAGCAGTCGCTGCTATGGAGCCCTGGTTACGAGCGCAGGCCAAACACATTATCGATAGGGTCGCTTCTCGGGGCGAGTGCGAATTTGTCGAGGAAGTGGCAGCAGAGCTACCGCTGATGGCTATTTTAGAACTACTCGGAGTGCCACTAGAAGACCGCGCTCAGTTTTTTAAGTGGACGAACACCATGGCCTTTGCTGATGATCCGGATATAGCGGGGGGCATGCCTGAGGCCCAGACCGCTTCATTGGAGGTCATGATTTATGCCGCTGAGTTGGCACACAAACAGCGACAGGGTTTTACTGGGCCCGTGATACAGGCGCTTCTCGAAGGGACAATTGATGGAGAGCCGGTAACGGATGAGATGTTCTCATGGGTGTTTATCTTACTCATGGTTGGTGGCAATGAAAGCACTCGCACTGCCATCGCCCACGGGCTTCGCTTGCTGATGGAGCACCCTGATCAGCTGCAACATCTTGTGGATCATCCGGAAGATATTCCTGCAGCCACTGAAGAGATGTTGCGCTACAACACGGCGTTTATTGCCATGCGCAGAACAGCTACGCAGGACATCGATTGGCAGGGATATCACATCAAAAAGGGTGACAAGGTGGTCATGCACTATCACTCAGTTAATCATGACGAAGAGGTGTTTGGTGATGACGCCCTCAGCTTTGACATTCACCGAATGAAGCGCATGCCCTCGTTAAACCGCGACCTTCGCTCCTTTGGCATTGGCCAACACTTTTGTTTAGGGATCAACCTGGCGCGTTTAGAGATGCGCATCATGTTTGAGGAGCTGTTACCGCGTCTTCGAAACCCGCAGCTAGCGGGTGATATTACCTATATGCGATCATTTTTTATCAGCACAATTAAGCGAATGCCTATCACGTTTACACCCGAGCGCTGATGGGCAATACAGTTATAAAAACCAGAAAGTTCATCGAACAGGCGTCACGGTTCGTCGGGTAGAGCGTTAGGGGGTTATATGGCATTCACAGGGCAACTGGCTGTTGTAACCGGTGGCGGCAGTGGTATGGGACAGGCATGGGCGCGGCAGTTGGCCACTAATGGCGCATCCGTTGCGTTGCTCGACGTCAATGCCGAGGGTATGGCGACGACGGCAGCCGGATACGATGCGATCTACCCGTTTACTGTCGATATCACCGATGCTGTTGCCGTGAAAGCGGCAATCAGTGACATCGAGACGCAATTGGGTGCGATTGATCGCGTTATCAATGCCGCCGCTATCATGCCGTTCGGCCGTTTGGCGGATGAAGATCCATCGGTTACCAATGCCGTGATGTCGGTCAACTACGGTGGCTTGGTCAATGTAACGACAGCGACATTGCCGACGATGCTTCAGCGAGGTTATGGAGATTTCATCAGTTTTTCGTCTATGACGGGGATTATCCCAGGCTTGCTAATGGGAGCCTACGCATCGAGCAAGGCGGCCGTTCAGCACTACAGTGAAATTCTCTACCACGAGAATCGCGATAGTGGGGTGCGCTTTTGCTGCGTTTGTCCGCCCGCTGTCGCGACACCGCTTTGGCGACAGGCAGAAGCAACAGTGGTCCCAAAACTACCCTCTAAAGGGGAAACATTGACGCCCGACGAGGTGATTGCCGAGGTTGAGCGCTGCTTGGAGGCGGGAAAACCCTTTGCCTACCCGGGAAAGCAGACAAAGCTGGGTGTGATGATGCGTCGCTTTTTCCCGGGACTTGTTTGGAAGGCCTCACACGATGCTGAGGGATTCTAGCGCTCCACCACGAGGCCGGAACTTCGATGGCTTGATTGCCGTCTGTGTTGCTTTTCGAGCGTAACTGCCTTCGCTAACGTACCTTTACTAGGCCAGATTGAGCTCTTTCACGAACTGTCCGCGATCGCAGGTAACCCTCCAAAGGGACGATGGTCTGTTTGCCGGGGAAGGTATACTGCTTGTCAACACTGTTGGTCACTGGAAGAGTCAATGCTGGATAAAGCATACGAGCCACTAACCTTGGGTCCGATTACCCTGCCGAACCGGTTTATTAAGGCGGGTGCTAACGAGAATATGTCGAAGGCAGGACGTCCTACGCGAGCCATGCGGTTACATCATGAGGCTCTGATCAAGGGTGGCGTTGGTATGACGACCATGGCCTACGTCGCCGTAGAGAAAGACGGCCGAACACTGCCCGATCAAGTCTGGGTTCACGATGAGGCTATGGCCGACCTCCGTGTGGTCACAGATGCGGTTCATGCCGAAGGCGGTAAGATCGCGGCACAGATTACGCATGGTGGTAGTTTTGTCACTGGTGTGTTCATTCCAAGACGTCTTCAGAGCTCTGTATCTGGCTTCAATCCCGCCGGGCTGTTGCGAGGTAACCTATTGCGTCGTGCCATGAATGAGCGGGATATGGACCGTATGGTTGATCTCTTTGTGAGCGCCGCCGAACGCTGCTACGAAGCCGGATTTGACGCAGTAGAAATCCACATGGGCCATGGTTATCTCCTCAACCAGTTTCTATCGCCGCTCGATAATAATCGACAAGATGAATACGGTGGCAGTGCTGAAAATCGTGCGCGTTTCCCAGCGCGTGTCCTCACGGCGGTGAAACAAGCCGTTGGTGATCGTATGGCCGTGATCGCCAAGATAAATGTCGCTGACGGCAGGAGCCGTGGGGCACAACTTGAAGACGGCCTTGTGACGGCTCAGATTCTAGAAGCTGCAGGTGCCGATATGCTGGTGTTATCAGGCGGGCGGAACGTCGAATCGGGCTGGTTTACCTTCGGAAGTAATCTCAATTTAGACGCGATGCTGCGGGTCATAGGAAAATGGTCGCTCAGCGGTATGGCGATCGCCTCGACGCAGGCATCTGTGCCTAAAATAGACTTTAAGGAACTGTATTTTTGGGAGTATTCAACCAAGATACGCGATGCTGTCGATCTACCGCTTGCCTACCTTGGCGGTGTCAGGTCATCGGATAATGTGGCGCAGTGTATGGAGGCGGGTTTTGACGCTGTCCAGCTGGCGAGGCCACTGTTGCGCGAGCCAGATCTAGTGAATCGGTGGCGCGATCAAGGCGGCACGTCGCTCTGCGATAACTGTAATAGCTGTGTTGCTTATATTTACCACCCTGCGGGTACATGGTGCATCCATCAGCCACCGAATGCGTTGGTAGACAATCAGGTATTTGCATCAACGGGGTAGGCTAAGGCCCACCATAATAAAAATCGAGGGTACCAGGAGTATGAAGATCGAATTCGTCCGAGAGATAGGGGCCCCAGCCGATACGGTATGGCAGGTCATCACAGATTTCTCCAGTTACTCGCAGTGGAATCCCTTCGTCACGGCCTGTTCTTGCGATTTGACCGTTGGTGCTCCGATTGCGATGACAGTCAGGCTTGGAGAACAGGTAAGGGACCAAGTTGAATTTGTTAGCGAGGTCGTGCCGGGTGAGCTATTTGAATACCGCATGAAGCCCGTTGGATGGCTCCTTTACAGCTACCGACAGCATGAGGTGTGCGCTGTGAACGATACAACAACACGCTATAGATCAATATTTGAGCTCAACGGCTGGATATCGCCCTTGGTAGGCATGATGCTCGGCAAAGCCCTTCAGAATGGCTTCGAAGGTATGACCGATAGTCTGGTGAGTAGGGCAGAGAGCATGGTGAAACTCTCGACCTTGGGACAGGAGGTCAGCGATGACGACATCTAAGCAGCCCGTGGCGCTCGTCACAGGTGCTAGTCGCGGTGCTGGCGCAGGAATCGCACGAGCGCTCGGCAGCTACGGCCTACGAGTCTATGTGACAGGACGCGCAGAGGTGGTGGGCGAGGCCAAGGGGTGGGATGGCGCTGCACTACCCGGCACCATTCATAGCACCGCCGCAGAAGTGACGGCCGCAGGTGGCGAGGGCATAGCACTGCGTTGCGACCATGCTGATGATGAGCGCGTTCGTGAGGTCTTCGAGCAGATTGCAGACGAGTCCGGACGCCTCGATATGCTGGTGAATAACGCGACGATGATTCATCCCGAGCTCATTACCCCGAAACCGTTTTGGGAAAAGCCCCTTGATGCGGTGGGAATTATAGATGTCGGCCTTCGTTCTGCCTATGTGGCGAGCTGGTATGCGGCGCGTTTGATGGTTCCAAAGGGGGCAGGTTTAATCGCATTTGGATCATCCTTCGGTGCCAACTGCTATATGCACGGTCCAGGCTATGGCGCGCAAAAGGCCGGTATTGATAAGTTTGCGCATGATATGCAGCACGATCTAGCAGGAACGGGCGTCAATGCGGTTTCCATCTGGATGGGGCCCTTGCGGACCGAGCGGGCGCTCATGGCTGCGGAAGTCCACCCCGAGCAGTATGAGGACATTATGCGAGTGGCAGAAAATCCTGAGTACACGGGCCATTTGCTGCACGCACTGACGGTTGCGGACACAATAGACCGCTATGCGGGTAAAACTGTCGTTGCTGCAGAGCTAGGTGCCGAGCTCGGTATTAGTGATGCAGGTGAATATCGACCGTCACATCGCGAAATGCTCGGAGGGCCGCCAGAGCGATCCCCAGCCGTGATCTACTGATGGTCCGGGGTTAACCATCACTATGCGAGCCCACACAAAACAGTTCGGTGGTGTGCTGTGGCGCGTACTTGCCGTTGCCATGGTTATCGCGGGTATCGTGTTCTATCGCTCCCTCGCGCCCATTGATGATCCGTCCCTTGCCGGTCCGGAGCCAAAAACTCTATCAGACCGCGCGCAACCGACATACGCGGGGGCCAATCAGGTCTACTGGGGCGACCTTCACATCCACACTTCGCTGTCCAGCGACGCCTTTACCATGGGTGTTAGAGCCTTACCCGATGACGTATATCGCTTTGCCAAGGGCGAGACGCTGCAGCATGGCGCAGGGTTTCCGGTCACAATATCGCGGCCCTTGGATTTTGCCGCAGTGACAGATCATGCTGAGTACCTAGGGCAGGCTCGGTTGGCCGACTTGGACGTACCTACTACCCGACAAAGTTTGGCTACGCTGCTAGCCCATGAAAATCGTCTGACGATCACGCAGTCGTGGTGGGAGATTATGAGCTTGATTCGTGACAACGGGTTTAAGCTCACCCTTGAAGGTGTTGACGCAACCATTAACCAATCTGCATGGCAGGAGATTGTCGCGGCTGCTGAGCAGCATAATGAGCCGGGCGTTTTCACCACCTTTCCCGGTTGGGAGTGGTCGGCGGATGCGGGCGATGTGGGAACGCATTTGCATCGCAATGTCATCTACGGCGGCGAGGAACTCCCGGCGCTGCCGTTTAGCTCCCTAGACGGCCCAACGCCACCCGAACTCTGGGCTTTCCTTCGGTTGGAGCGGGCAAAGGGGCGTCGAGTCATGGCGATTCCACACAACCCTAATCTGAGCGAGGGACTAGCCTACCGAATTACCGATGATAGTGGGCAGCGTATCTCCGGATTATCACCCGTTGATCGCTCAGACTTGGAACCGATAAGCGAGATCCTGCAAATTAAAGGTAGTTCCGAAACCCATCCGCTGCTCTCAAGCTTGGATGAGTTTGCGGATTTTGAAATTGCAGGCACGGTGCCTGGCCGGGCTATGACGTTGGCCAGTGTGAAGGGCGCCTATGCGCGTGATGCCCTGCGCAGTGGCATATCGATGTCGCACAGCGAAGGATTTAACCCACTGAAATTTGGCGTTATCGGGTCAAGCGACAGTCACAACGCGACCTCTCCCAGCGATGAAGCAGGCTACACGGGCAAGCTGCCTATGATGGACGGCTCGGCGGGTCTCAGAACGGGTGAGGCGGGCATAGGGCTGGTACAGATGACGCCTGCTCGGCAGTGGGGTTCGGGGGGGCTGGCTGGTGTATGGGCTCCTGAAAATAGCCGTGCGGCACTCTTTGATGCGATGCAACGACGCGAGACCTTCGCTACCTCAGGGCCACGCATTATCGTCAGTCTCTTTGGCGGTTGGGGTTTCCCTGAGGGCACGGCAAACGCCGCGGCCTTTGATACTGTTTCGCGTGCTCACGGTGTGCCCATGGGTGCTAATTTGCCGCAGGCGCCCGATGCTGCAGCACTGCCTGAATTTGTCGTGGTCGCACAGAGCGATCCGCACGGCGCGCACCTGGATCGTATTCAGATGATTAAGGGTTGGGTTGACGCATCGGGCGTCAGCCACGAAAAAGTCGTTGATTTGGCCTGGTCTGGCTCGCGTGTTGTCGATCCGTTGACCGGCAAATTGCCACCTGTGGGCTCAACGGTCGACGCCGAGCGAGCGACTTATGCGAATACAATTGGAACCAGTCAGCTGCGCGCTCAGTGGCGAGACATAGAGTTCGAGCCAGCGCAGGAAGCCTTTTATTATGTTCGTGTCCTTGAAATTCCCACGCCGCGTTGGTCAACCTTTGACGCCGTGCAGCTGGGTAGCAAGCCGATGAAGCCCGCAGCGATTCAAGAACGCGCCATTAGCTCAGCGATCTGGTATCAGCCATAGCCCCTGTTTAAGCCATAGTGCCTGTTTAAGCCATAGCGCCTGTTTAAGCAGCCTTCAAAGCAGACCGGGGATGACGGCTTTTCTACTTTTAGGATAGTCGTCGAAATTCTTGTGGAACCACTTGTGTGTGAACAACGCCCTGGGGATGAGATTTCCCGCCGTCATGGCGAGTACAAACACCGCGCCAAGATTCCAGACCATGATGGCAAAACCTGTAAACGAGAGGATCTCACCAAAATACTGTGGGCAGGTTACCCAGCGGAATCCACCACCATAGGGAATCTTGTATCGCGCCTCGTCTGGACTGGGGTTGGGTGAGCGCAGGTTGCGCAATATTGTGTCTGAATGCACGTTGAGTGCGAAACCAAAGGCGTAGATTCCGAGGCCAATGATGAATCGTGGATCACGAAACCAATCGTCTGTGTATTGGGTGCCGAACTCAGTGAGGTAGGCCGCGTTAAAGTACCCGTGCAAAAAGAGGGTAATCCAGCCGGCAATAACAACACCGAGGGAAAAGCTTGCGGTTGAGCCGGGTTGAACACGCATCAGCATGGGCGTGACCAAGGCGCGATTGGTGTAGTGAAAAAGCCATATTGCTAAGAAAAATAGTGGAACAGCTTGATCGGCGTTGGGTCCCATAAAGAAAATGACGGGAAAGACTAATAGTCCGGGCAGTTCCATGAGGATCCAGCCAGACTTCGAGCCAAGCTTGATGCCCTTGGCACGCTTACCGCCACCAAATCGACCGCCGTAAGCGGCGGTGCCAAAAAAACTAGAGACCATGACCAGCGCGGCATAAGCGAAACCGACCAGAAGTAGTGTGTCGTAGAGCGTGTTTCCGGTATACCACTGCATGTGCGCTGTCCTTTGCTGTTAAGTCTGCGGCGCTAACGTTCTCTCGTGTGTGCGGCGCGTGCAAGCAGCGGGTATCGTCCAAACGGAGGCAGAGCGGAACCGATTGAGGCGCTACATTGCTCTCATACTGATAACAAGGCGGATAATAACCGTGTCTTTTGCACCCATTCTTGAGGCGGATGTTGAACTCTGGAGCGATACCGCTGATGTATTGATCGTGGGCTTTGGCGGTGCTGGTGCCTGTGCTGCAATCGAAGCTGCCGATAATGGCGCCTCGGTAGCGATTTTCGAGGCGGCTTCCGAGTCCGGAGGTTCAACCAAGTTATCGTCTGCGGAGTTATATCTCGGTGGTGGTACCAAAGTGCAAAAGGCCGTGGGCTATGAAGACCCGGTAGAGGATGTTTATGGCTACCTGATGGCCTCAAATGGACCACAGGCGGATCCGGACAAAACGCGTGCTTACGCAGTCGGCGGAGCCGAACATCTCGATTGGTTAATGTCACTCGGTGTGCCTTTCAAAATGTCGGAATATCCCGGGCGCGCGATGATGGCGCTGACCGACGATTGCTTGATGTACACCGGGAGCGAAAAAGCCTGGCCGTATGTCGACAAGTTCGCACCGGCGCCACGTGGTCACAATTTGAAAGTGGAAGGCGATAACGGTGGTCCACTGTTCGTACAAATATTGACCGATGCGGTCAGGCAACGCGATATCGATGTGCACCTAGAGGCCAGAGCGCTTCGCTTAATTGTTGATGGCTTTGGCCCCAAGCAGCGAATTGTCGGGCTGGTTGTTCGTGAGAATATGGAAGAGCGTTATTACCGGGCTGATAAAGGCGTGATTTTGTGTGCTGGCGGCTTTGTGATGAACGAGGACATGATGCAACGCTACGCACCTGAGCTTGCCCGATCGGGAACCGTGCCCATTGGCAATCCAAACGACACCGGCGGCGGCATTCAGATGGGGCTGAGCGTGGGTGCACGCGCGATCAATATGCATGAAGGCTTCCTCAGCGTACCGTTTTATCCGCCAGCAACACTGACCCATGGCATTTTTGTCAATGGGCAGGGACAGCGCTTCATTAATGAGGATGCCTATCATGGTCGTATTGGCTGTCTAATGGTGAAACAAACCTATCCCGTGTACCTCGTCTTAAATGTCGAAGACTACGCCGACTACGAGACGGCTAGTTGGCTGGCAGCACCGATCAAGGGTACAGGTGATACGCTCAATGAATTGGCCTCAGAGCTCGATCTGCCTGCAGGTGCCCTGCAGCAGACTGTCTCGGGCTACAACGACGCGGTAGCCGCGGGTGTGGACTCCGCATTTTACAAAGCATCAGCTTGGCTTAAACCTTTAAGTGGTCCGTTTGTCGCGCTGGATTGTACGCCCGGCGCCGGCGCTTTCTTACCGCACTTTACGCTCGGTGGTTTGGACACAACGGTGGATGGTGCGGTGTTGAATAACGAAGGCATTGTGATCGAGGGTTTGTTTGCCGCCGGTCGCACTGCCTGCGGTGTCCCGCGTCGCGGTGATGGTTATGCGTCGGGTAGCTCGGTTGGCGACGCCACATTCTCGGGTCGTCGCGCGGGCAAGCAGGTATTAGCTGCCTCCTAATGCAAGCCCAACACTAAGTAGCGGCACCCCATTTAGACAGGAGTTTTGCCATGACCGACGAGAGTTTGTTAGTAAGGATTGATCGCCTTGAGTCGCTCGATGAAATTCGGCAGCTGGCAGCCAAGTACTCGCTTGCGCTCGATATGAGAGATATGGATGCGATGGTCAATTTATTTCCAGAGGATGTTCGAGTTGGCAAAGACAAGGTCGGCCGCGCACACTTTAAGCAGTGGATGGACGAGACACTTCGAGTTCAGTTCACCGGTACATCGCATCATATTGGCAATCATATTATTGAGTTTGAGGACCCAGACCGGGCTGTCGGCGTTGTTTATTCTAAAAATGAGCACGAGACGCCAACGCATGATGGGGGTTGTGAATGGGTCATCATGCAGATGTTGTACTGGGATCATTATCAGCGCATTAAAGGACGCTGGTATTTCAAGCGGCGACTTCCCTGTTACTGGTATGCAACGGATTTAAACAAGCCACCTTGCGGCGATAATAAGATGCGCTGGCCCGATCGTGACCCTTATGAAGGTGAGTTTCATAGTTTGTTTCCTAGCTGGCGCGCCTTTTGGGGTGCTCCAGCAACGGACGAACTACCCTCGGTTGCCCCTCCTGCGCCGCTGGAACAATTCTTAAATACCATGCGTCGTGGGTCAGATAACCCCAATATCCGAACTCGCTGAGGAGCATTCGATGACCATTGAGCAATTGCTATCTCCCTTGCAAGTTGGGGAGCTACGATTGAAAAATCGTGTCGTTATGGCGCCGATGACCCGAAGTCGTGCCTCACAAAATGATGATTGTGTCTCTGATATTCATGAGCTGTATTACGCGCAACGCGCCAATGCCGGCTTGATCATTACCGAGGGGACGCATCCGACGTTTGACGGCAAGGGATACAATCGCACACCCGGCATCTGCAATAACGCGCACGTGGCTGCTTGGTCGCGCGTTACCGATGCCGTGCACGAAGCAGGGGGACTTATAGCCTGTCAGCTCATGCACTGTGGGCGGGTTGGTCACCCGGATAATAAAGCTAAAGGCACTCGAACACTGGCGCCGTCAGCGATTGCAGCTCGCGCAGAAATTTTCACAGCTGGCGGTATGAAGGCCATGCCTACGCCAGAGCCCATGACTGCCAGTGACATCGAGGCTGTCGTATCTGATTACGGTCGAGCAGCTGAGCGCTGCCTTCAGGCAGGTTTCGATGGCGTGGAATTGCACTGTGCATCGGGTTACTTGCCCGGCCAATTCTTGGCCTCGGGTAGCAATCATCGCAGTGACGAATACGGCGGCTCGTTGCACAATCGTTTGCGGTTTATCGAGCGCGTTATAGAAGCGCTGGATAGTGCGATAGGTGTGGCGCGCATCGGGTTGCGAATTTCACCGGGTAATCCCTATAACGATCACGTAGACGCCAATCCCGAGAAAACCTACGGCGCGTTGCTTGATCTCGCAGAGTTGAAAGGCGTTGCCTGGATTCACGCGATACGGATGCCATCTACTGGGATAGACAGCTTGGCATTGAGCCGAGCGCATTACTCTGGTGTGCTTATAGGGAGTGATAGCTATACGGCTGATGAGGCGGGTGCCAGCATCGCTGAAGGCGCTGTGGATGCGGTCTCGTTCGGTCGGCTATACATCGCCAATCCCGACTTGGTGAGACGCTTTCAACAAGGCGGGCCGTTTAATGATATGGATAAGCGAACGATTTACGGTGGCGAGGGGGCGGCGGGCTATTGCGACTACCCCATGCTTTCGGATGATGCATAAATGTCGATCACCGCGTAACGTACGCATACTAAAAACGAAGCAAGGATAGTTTCATGCCCATGCCGACGGATGTGCCTGTCATCGATTTGATGTTGGCTGTGCCTAACGATGACACCTCCAATTTCTATGATTTTATTCGACCGCTCTTGATGGATGAGCAGAGCCGTCAGATGTTCCAGATGCCGGCACAATACATGTTCAAAGACCTTCCGAAAGTAGGTAAGCGGGATGATTACATTGCTTACACGCTTGAAAAGATGGACGAATTTAACATTGAAAAGGCCATGCTCGGTGTGGATGAAGGTCAGTATGAAACGCAGTGTGAGGCAGTAAAAAAATACCCTGATCGATTCTTCGCGTCCTACGACTGCAATCCAAATAATGGCATGGAAGAGGTGCGCAAAATCCGTCGTCTGAAGGACGAGTACGACATTAAGTCGGTGAATGCGTTCCCCTCTGGCCTCTGCCCTCAGGTATCGCTATCGGATAAGAAGTGGTACCCAATCTTTGTGACCTGCATCGACCTTGATATTCCGTTTTGTCCTTGCGTCGGTGTCCCCGGGCCGAGAATTCCGATGGAGCCCCAAAAAGTCGAGCACCTCGATGAGATTTGCTGGTTTTTTCCAGAGCTCAAGGTTGTCATGAAACACGGTGCAGAGCCTTGGACCGATCTGGCTTGGAAACTCATGCTGAAGTACGAAAATCTTTTTTACATGACCAGCGCCTTTGCGCCAAAACACTACCCCAAAGATATTGTTAACTTTGCCAATACACGTGGTGCTGACAAGATCATGTATGCCGGCTACTTTCCCATGGGCCTGTCGCTGGAGCGAATCTTTGGCGACATGCCTAACGTGCCGTTTAAAGACGAGGTATGGCCGAAGTTTTTGCGAGAGAACGCGAAACGCGTATTTAAGGTCTGATAACCGACTGCGCGTCAAAAAAAACCCGCATCAGGCGGGTTTTTTTGTGTTCAGACTACTGGTGTGTAACTGACGTCGTGTTTTTGGTGATCAGAGACGTTATTCAGGGAAGTAAATGCTAATAGCGTCGACAATACAGGCTGGCTTCTCAGCGCCTTCCGCCTGCATTACGATGCGCAGTATCATTTTGATACCGCCGCTCGCTTCCTCTACCGACACCACGGTGCCGGTTGCAGATAGCTTGGAGCCCACCGTTACGGGTGAGGGGAAGCGTGTCTTTTCTGTGCCATAGTTCACGCCCATCGATATACCCTTCACCTCAATGATTTCAGGCATAAATTTTGCGGCGAGTGACATGGTGAGATAACCGTGAGCGATGGTGGTGCCAAAGGGTCCGTTGGCAGCCCGCTCGGCATCGATATGGATCCACTGGTGATCTCCTGTCGCTTCAGCAAACTGATCGATACGCTCTTGGGTGATTTCCATGCTGGGACTGGGCCCCAGAGTTTTACCAACTAGGCCGTAAAGTTCTGCGGGTGACTCGATAATGGTTTTCGACATGGTGCTCTCCTATTACGTTTCGTGCGTGTGTTGGCATTGAACCTTGCTAGCGGGGGTTGAGCGTGTGTCCTACAACGTTTTGTCGCGGTGTCAGCATGCGTTGACCAAATTGTATACACCATCGAAGCGATACTGAAAACAGGGCTTAGCCATGTAAAACCGGTCGACGCAGTTGGAGCGTCCTCAGCTACGGTAATTGCTTACTGTGCCACAGATTACGCTACAGGTATCATCGCTTTAGACGATGACGGCTACCGGCAGTAGTGCGACCGTATCAATCAGAATCGCCCGTTAATGCATCGCTATTGGAGGCAAACATGTCTGAACTTGCAGGTAAGGTCTGTTTAGTCACCGGTGGTGCCGGTCACATTGGTCGGGCTATTTGTCAGGTGTTATTGGACGAAGGGGCAGAGGTCGTCGCCGTTGGCCGCAGAGCGCCTTCAGAGCCCATTACCAGTAACGCTGCCAGCGCTTCATTTTATGCCGCCGATATTCGTGATCCCAATGCATCCCAGGGGCTGATCGAGCACATAGCGACGCAATATGGGCGACTCGATATTCTGATTAATAATGCGGGTGGTGGACCACCTGTGGTCGCAGCGGACGCAAGCGCTGAGCTGACGCGGAAGATTGTCGCGCTGAATCTCATCGCGCCCATGGTGTTATCTCAACAGGCTTACGGCCTTCTCATGCAATCGAGTGATACCGCCTCCATCATTAACATTGCCAGTGTCAGTGGTGCCCGGCCCTCTCCAGGGACAGCGGCATACGGTGCTGCCAAGGCCGGTCTGCTCAACCTTACTAAGTCACTGGCGATGGAGTGGGGGCCGCACATCCGTGTCAACGCGCTGATCGTGGGCCTGGTGCACAACGATGCGGGTATGTCGCACTACGGAGGCGAGGAGGGCTTTAAGCGTGTTGCAGAGATGCTGCCGCTGAAACGTATGGCCTCACCACGCGATGTTGCCAACGCCGTTATGTTGCTGTGCTCGACCCGCGCCAGCTATATCTCCGGCGCCAACCTCGAGGTCGATGGCGGTGGCGAGGTCCCCGTATTTCTCCATCTCGCTAGCGAGTCGTCGAAAGCCAAATAGGAGAGGTCCAGGCGCGCTCGCGAATCGTGGGCGAGTAGAACGGGTCCGTGTCGGGGTTGGTGCAGCACACGCCGTAAATATCGCCTGAGTCGCCATTGTCATTGGCTAGAAGGTTGGCTTTTTCGGCCTGAACACTGCAGCTATCAGAAAGCGGATTGACGCCGGCCGCCTGGCACTGCAGCGTGCTCCAGCGGCAGCTTGGCGTTTCTAGAACCCGAGCATAATAAAACGCGGATTCGCCCTTTACATAGCTAGGGTCCTCCCAAACCATGCACAAGTTTGCGTGGCCGGGCGCAGTGGCCGCACAGCTATTCATATCAACACCCAGCCCCACTGTTTCCTCGCCGAGTACATCAACGACCCGCTCGTGTGTTGCCCCCGAATCGTCGACCCAGCCTTTGATGATCTGAATCCGCTCGAGTGGATTCGCAGGGTGCATATCGGTGCCCTGATCACGTTGGGCGCTGATGAAGAACCGAGGCGGGGCATCGGCATCGGTGCGCTGCAGGACACCACCCATGGGGACACCCGCTGAATAAGCCTGCTCAAGTGCGTCGGTGGCTTCGCACAGGTTTTCGTCATAATCGCCGGCAAAGAATCGAACAATGGGGCGTGTTCCTGACGTCGCATAGGTTTCACGACTGCGCATGGCCTCGAAAATGGCATCTCGGCGATTTTCTTCAGCCCATACCACCGCTAAACCACCGGGATTTGAAACGAAGTGGTCCTGCAGGTTTCTAAATGTGGCGTCGCGAGAACCGAGGTGCCCGACGTAGTTTTTCTCCATGGCGCCCCCGGAAGTGGCGGTATGGGTGTCGGTACTTCCTATAAAGCCTTGTCTGAATGGGTTAAGTCCGCTGTCCTGCTCAAGCGCAAGCCCGTCTTTGAGCACATTGCGCATCATGTTTCTCCGATGGAAGCTGGCAACATCGACGGGCAAGCCTCGATCTGACCACATTTTGCCTTTCACGCTACCCAACATGGCGAGATTGTCAGAGGGTATTTGCTCGAAGCTGCACAGCTCGTCTTCAGTGTCGATACCCATGCCCGCCAAACGGTCAAATCGACACTCGGAAGCCCCTTTGTGCTGCACCAGCTCAACCAGTGGTTCGATTTCCAATCGATCGATAGCCTGTTGTTCGGTCGCAGGATCCGGAAACATCAAGCCGCCGCCGAGATTGGGGTTGTGCGGGATCGCTAAAACATCGCAATCGTTATCAGCATCCAGACACTGGGATCGCAATTGTCGCCAGAGGTCAGGCACTGAGCTGTCGGTCTCAAAAACCGAGATAGGAAGGCGCGTGACTGTTTCATTTTTGAAAATCACATTGCGGTGCAAATTGGCCATTTCTTGGCCCTGCGTGTACTCGTAGCCGACAAATGTGGTGAAGCTACAGTCCTCAGATCGATCGTAATGCCGCTCCGCCGCGGCTTGAATGTCATCCCAGGTAGAGAGGGCGTTCGCCTCGCAGTCGCCCAGGGAGCAGACCATACCTCGTTCGGGTGCGTCACCCTCCATGCCGCCAGAGACAGTCCAGAGACTGGCTGCATAGAGCTGAACCCAAAGGTTTTTTGCACGCGACATCATGCAAACAGGCGCCCACCAGGCTGCGTTGCGCCAATTGCTGTCGCAGAGGGCAACTTCACCGAGAAACTGGCCATGATCAGTCACTGCAGCGAAGTCGATAGGGCGGTCAATTTGTGCGGATATAGTTTGCTCTCCGTAGGCATCGGGAAGGGTGATGACCTGTCCCTTCGCGTATTCGTAGGCACCGTCGGGATCATTCTTTTGATTTGAAAGGAAGGAATCAAAGGAGTAGCGCGTGTGGATATGAAGATCGCCAAATAGCGGTAGCTTTGTGTCTGATGACACGGCGCAGGGCAATGCCTCATTTCCCGATACCAAGACGGAGACTAGGGCAAATGAAGTCCCGACGGCGAAACGAATGAGGAGTTGCGCTGTCGTGCGGATTCGATTTATGGGCATCATAGTGTCTTATATCACCTTTTCCGTTAGCGCTATCGATGTCTGCGACATAGACGGAGCACCTGTAGTTGCACTAGTTGCGCTAGCCGCGTGAGCGCACTGTGGTGTTGCATTGCGGTAACTGGTCTTACATAGACGCATCGGGGCGCATCATCGCGTCGTGCGCGCCGTCTATGAAAAGCGTAGACCCCGCGATGTAGCTACCCTCAGGTGAGAGAAGAAACATCACAAGATTAGCCACATCCTCGGCTTGCCCGGGGCGTCCAATGGGGATGGAGTCCATGAACGCTTTTATTAATTCACCGTATTCCTCGCTCTGTTCCACAGCCTGAGTCATAGGGGTCTGAATGTAACCTGGCGCGATAGCGTTAAAAGAAACACCCTGATGCGCTAATTGAGGGGATTTTCGGCGCATGTAGCGCGCGATCGCATTCTTACTGCTGGCATAGCACTCATGGCCGTGAAGCGTCTTACCCATGGCCACGGCCGCGGCTTCATCCCCGTCAAGTAGCAGGTCGATAAGGTCCGCTCGCGTGCTCATGGGAGCTGAATTGGAGCTGATCGCTACGATACGACCGCCGGGCCTGATAAGGGGTGCCAGCCCCTCAATCAAATCGACCGAGCCGAAGTAATTGATTTGCAGGATTTTGTCGGGCTGGGGGAACTGCGACGCAACACCGGCACAGGTGATAAGTCCGTCAATTTCGGGGTGATCTGCGCCAACTCGCGCAATCACATCCTGTCGCGCACTCGGATCGCCCAGGTCGACCAGATAATCGCCATCCTTCAGGTCAATAATAATCACGGTATCACCACGGGCTCGAAGCTGGTGTTTAATGGCCGCGCCAATGCCGGTTGCACCGCCCGATATGATGTATTTCGCCATGAGTGTTGTTTCCTTGTTCATGATTTAGCCATTACAACGCGGCGGTGCTGCTATTTGTCAGCGCGCGATCGGGCCATAGTTGCTTCAATAGCGCTACCGGGGAGTGCCGCCATACCCCCGTCTACCTCGATTATTTTGCCACTGACAAAACTGGCGGCACTCGAGGCGAGATACAGGGCTGCAAGAGCGATATCCTCGGGCTGCCCCAATCTGCCTTGTGGAATCCAGCGAACAGTGGCCTCGTACATGTCCTCATTTTGCGTGATAAACGCGGTGCTCGGGGTTTCTATTGCACCCGGAGCAATACCGTTTACTCGAATCTGCGGCGCCAGCTCGTAAGCCAGTATACGTGTCATCTGGTCCATTCCCGCCTTTGCAGCGCCGTAAGCCGCAAAGTGGCGATCGACCATCCAGCTGAGTGCGGAGGACACGTTGACTATACTCGCCGCGGGTGACGCCTTGAGTAAAGGGAGTGATAAGTGAGTTAGGGTATAGGCCGACGTCAGATTGATATCCAATGTGTTCACAAAGCGCGACTTGGTTACCTTCGTTAACGATCCATAACCTTGACCGGGTGCCCCTGCGTTATTTATCAGAATGTCCAGTACGCCCCAACGCGACGTCAAGGTCTCCACAACAGCGGTAAGAGCAGACTCGTCTGTCACGTCACAAGCAAATGTCAGCGCCTCGCGTCCTTGACTTTCGACCTCGTGAGCGACGGCTTCGAGGTCGGACTCTGTCCGCGCGACAAGCGCGACGTCGGCACCCATTTCGGCAAAGGCGGTGGCGATTCGTGCGCCAATACCCTTTCCTGCGCCGGTAATTAATGCCTTCTTGCCCTGAAGGCTGAAGTGGTCGGTAATCACGGTAAAATCCTTATCGCATGGGTGTAAAAATAGTGGCTGTAGTCCATTTGGGCTTGTGACCCGCCGCCCTGACACGATAGAACGAAGCGTGTGAGCAAGGAATACAGGCGCAGTAGATTACGTAGTCTGAATTGACCATTGATAATGATTGGAGTAGCGAGAGCTGTGGCAGAGTTAGCGGGAAAAGCGGCATTGGTAACGGGCGCTGGGGTCGGTATTGGACGTGCAATAGCGCTAAAAATGGCGAGCGAGGGCGCCCGCGTGATGGTTGTCGATTTGAATGAGGAGACGGCTGAGGAGACGGCCGCCCTAATCTGCGATGCCGGCGGTGAGGCGATCGTCTTCACAGCGGATGTCAGTGACGAGAGCCGCGTATCAAACATGGTTAAAACGACTGTTGATCGATTTGGGTCGATCGATATTGCCTGCAATAGCGCGGCGGTGAGTCGTGGATCGGGTCCTATTCATACCTTTGAAAAGACTGTGTTCGATCAAACGCTCGAACTCTGTTTGACCAATACATTTTTATGTATGAAGCATGAAGTTGAAGCCATGCTGGGCCAGGAACAGGGCGGCAGTATTGTTAATATATCGTCAAATGCGTCGCTTCGCGGCCAGCCATACAACACGGCTTATGCCGCAGCAAAGAGCGGTGTCAATCTACTGACGAAAAGTGCAGCAGCAGAGTACGGGCACAAGGGAATTCGGATTAATGCTGTATCTCCCGGCGTGATCCGTACGCCCGGTGTTGAACGGTACTTCGAGGAGCAGCCAAAGATTGCTGAGGGTCTTAAGCAAGCGGCGGTGATGCGCCGGTTAGGCGAGCCGTCTGAAATTGCGGAAGCAGTTTGTTTCCTCGCATCAGACCGGGCATCGTTCATAACAGGGCAACTGCTGAGCGTCGACGGTGGTGGGGCGGTAAAATGAGTAATGGAGCGTGTTTAGACCCGCGCTGAACAGACAACGCCGCGGTTAACCCATATTAACCTGACCACCATCGATTGCGATTGACTGACCATTCACGTAGCGCGATTCGGGCAAACAGAGCATAGCGACAAACTCGCCGATATCATCCTCACAATGCCCAATGCGCTTCATCGGCACAGTGTCGGCAAAGGCGGCGGCTTCTTCCGGACGCCACTGTTCCCACATCTCCAACGCCGGCGACTTTGCCAACGGTAAAATACAATTGGTTCTGACGCCGAGCGACCCCCACTCGCAGGCTGCGCCGCGCGACAGTGCTCTGATCGCTTCTTTTTCTGCGGCGTAAACGGCATAGGTTGATGTATCCCAGCGTTTGGCTGCGGCAGTCGCCAAGTTGATGATGTTACCGTCGCCCGATTGACACAAATGGGGTTGTGCGAGCTGCATGAGTCGCAGGGTTGCCATTGGACCTACTTTCAGTCCTTTTTCAAAATCTTCAAGGCTGGTCTCCATGATCGTATTGATGGTTGTCGTGACTGCGTTGTTCACCAAGATATCAAGACGGCCAAAGGCATCGACTGCCCTTCCCATCAGTTCGTCTAAACCGTCAAGATCAGATAAGTCATACTCGATCGCCACGGCTTTTCCGCCGAAGCGCGCTGCGATATCAGCAACCGTTTTCTCACACTTACCCAGCGTTCTTCCTACTGCCACGATCGAGACGCCGCGCTTCGCCAATGAAAACGCAATGCCCTGACCAATGCCCTGGCCCGCGCCGGTAATTAAGGCGACTTTACCGTGGAGGGGGGAGAGAGGTGCTGAGTCGGTCATAGAAAGTCTCGCTAAAAAGTTGAGGGTAATTGATTGGTCATGAATGAATCAGCGCAAGCGACGCTCTGTCATGTGGATGACCGAGGATTTTTCTAGGTTAAGTACGCGCTCGCTGCTCTTGGTTAATACGTTTATGTGAGCCAGCATTTTTTCCTCGTCATCACCATCAGCGAAAAAAGCTGTCAGCGAGTCGGCTGCGGTAATGGGAAATAACTCCTCCACGATGCCATCCAAAGGATCATGGGAAGAGCGAAGTACGAGATTCTGGCGGTAGCCAACCGTATTTTGTGTGGCGACGGCCACCGGTGCATGCTCGTGAAACCATATTTGCTCAAGTGCTCGGTCACTTAGACCCTGGGCACGTTCAAAGCAACACAGTTGCAGTGTGCCAGGGAATGTTTCGCCAATCATGAGGGCTGGAGGTATGGGGCTTGGCCCACGGCACCAGTGTGCTTCAGCATTCATGTCCGCTGCGAGGCGAATCACGCTTTGCCACTCGATGTCGTCTCGTTCGATATCCATGGCGACGCGAGCTAATGGCATTTTCTGAGTGGGATTTCGAGTCCACATCTGGGCTTGTTCACTGTGCTCGTCACAACGTGCGATATACATTGCACCGGCGTCCGGAAATTCACTGTGCAATGACTCGATGCTGGCAACCGACGGTGGTGCGTCAAAAAATAACCATATCAGCCTGTGCATCGTCGCCTCAGCCAAAATAATGTTCCTTTATCGTGGGCTTGAGCAGCTTCTGAAGGGTGTTCCGAGGCAGCGCCTGATCTGTGAATACAACATGTTCTGGCACTTTGAAGCTGGCTAGGCGTTGTTTACAAAACTGCTGTACCGCGCTGGCGTTTGCAGTGCCTGTGGCTTCCAGCTTTATTACCGCACCGACTTCCTCTCCCCAGGTATCGTGTTGCACGCCCACAACCGCGACCTCCTCGCATCCCGGGTACTCTAAAAGGCAAGATTCGACCTCAGAGGGGTAGATGTTTTCGCCGCCGCGGATAATGAGGTCTTTTACGCGGCCGCAAATGTACAGCAAGCCCTCATGACTGACGTAGCCGATATCCCCTGTCGCCATCCAGCCATTCACTGGTTCGTCGGACACCTTACCGCCACAGAAATAGCCTTGAATAGCCGCCGAGGAGCGCACCCAAATTTCTCCCGGTTCTCCTGACTCGACTGCGACGCCATCTTCGTCGCGAAAATCAAACTCGACAATGGGACTGGGGAATCCCGAGGCATCGGGCCGATCAGTAAAATAACGACCGGTGAAGGCGGCCCCTGACCCCATTGTCTCAGTCATACCCCAGCCGCCGCCTGACATGGCCGTCCCCGTTTTGCTCGCATACAGTTCGGAGAGTCGCTCTGGTGTAGCGGCGCCGCCCGCGCTCACATTTGTTAAGTGTGCCGCGTGGGCGTCAGTAAAGTCGGGGTGTTTCAGCAGTTCTAGAAGCATAACGGGCGCACCCATGACGACCGTTATCTGCTCATCAAGAATGATGCGCAGCGCGTCGCTGATATCCCACTTGTACATCATGTAGAGGGCGCGACCGTGTCGAAGATTAATGAGGGCTTGTGACAGCAAGCCGCTGATGTGAAATAGAGGTACGGCGAGCAGCGTTTTTGGAGTAATCGAGCTGGCTAACTGTTTGGTCATCTCTTCTGTATTGGTCATATAGGTACCAGCACCGATGAACTCGACATTCATCAGAGCTTGGCAGCAGTTAAAGTGCGTGAGGAGTGCACCTTTGGGTCGACCTGATGTGCCTGAGGTGAACATGAGGATGGCTGGATCATGATGGTCCACACTCACGGTCGCGACAGGCTTTGTGCCGGAGCGCGCTAAAATCGGCTGAAGACAAGTCACATCGTCTCTTTGGGTGTCATCAACCAGCACAACCGGTAAGTCACCATTGAGACTTCGGATGTAGGCTAGGCGCTCACTATCGCAGAAGACCAGACAGGCTTCGCTATCCTCAAGGCCCTGCGCGAGTTCCTGGGCTTTCCCCCAGCTGTTCAGGGGCACAGCAACAGCCCCCACGGTCACGGTCGCCACAAAGGCGATAAGCCACTCCGGACGGTTGCGCATAGCGATAGCAATTCGATCGCCCTTGATAATACCTCGATCAGTCACCAACCAGCCGCAAACCTGATCCACCGCTTGAAAAAAGTCAGAGTAGGACCAGACCTCATTTTGATACTGTAAAAAAAGGGCATCGCCGTGATGTCGACCCGCAGCGAGGAACTCGCCCAGATTTTTTTCGGCATGTTTAAACGCCTGCAATGGGGTGCCCTTAACCACAACCGTCTCGACCTCAAACGGTGCCGTGGGCGCTGTCAGTTGCGCTACAGCATCAAAATAGGGCTTCGTGAATTCACTCATTGGAACAACATCACCATTGTTTTTTTTGACTGTAAACTAGATGGTCTTGGGCGCACAGGTCTTTGCAGTGACCCATAGTCTGATCAGCCTATCGACGCACGTAGTCTCAGATTGCAGTAAAGTATGGCTTCGATAATGTGAGGTCATTACTGCAATGAGACTGACCATGGATACCAGATTGACGGCGCTACTGGGTTGTCGTTACCCCATCATTCAGACCGCTATGGGCTGGGTTGCCGATGCCCGACTGGTGGCCGCAACAGGTAATGCTGGCGGTTTCGGATTTCTTGCCGGTGCTGTCATGACACCCGACGAGATTGAGCGTGGTATTGCCGATATAAAGTCAATGTCAGATGCGCCGTTTGGCGTGAACTTTCACATGTACGTGCCACATGCTGACGAGATTGTTGATATTTGCATCCGACACAAAGTGAAAGCTGTCAGCTATTCGCGTTCGCCGTCGGCAACAACAATCGAGAAGCTAAAAGCAGCGGCTATCGTCTGCATCCCAACGGTCGGTGCCAAACGTCATGCGGTCAAAGCCGTCGAACTGGGTGCCGATGCAATAGTCATACAAGGCGGCGAGGGGGGAGGCCATACCGGCTCGGTGGCCACGTCTATTTTGTTGCCGCAAGTGAGAGAGGCGATTGATGTACCGATTGCCGCGGCCGGCGGATTTCGGGATGGTAGTGGACTCGTTGCAGCGCTGGCTATGGGTGCCGATGGCATCGCCATGGGGACGCGCTTTTTACTGTCTCAAGAGTCACCAGTGCCCGAGTCGACAAAAGCGATTTATTTGGGCACGCCACCGGAGAAAATTGTGGTTAGCACCAAGTTGGACGGTTTGCCGCAGCGCATGATCGCGAACGCGTATTTGGATCGGCTGATCCAATCATCCCACGTCGGGCTGCTCGCTCGAGCCGTTCTCAATGGTCTGGCATTTAGTCGTATGACAGGTGGATCCTTGATCGCAACGCTGACAGGCGCTTGGAAAATGTATCGAGCCGGCGATGAGTCGTTTGGTCAAACGTTGATGGCGGCCAACTCGCCTATGATGATTCAGGAGGCTATGGTGAAAGGAAATCCTGAAAATGGCATCCTGCCATCGGGGCAGGTGGCGGGTTTGATTCAGGATCTACCCGCTGTCGAGGATTTGATCGCAGGTATTGTCGGCGAGGCTAAAGCACGGGCAGCATCTGTCAATCTCACTGTCTCCGGCAAACAATCTCATTAGGAAATTTAGCATGGCGTTCAGCACATCTATCGATTCGGGCATTGCACAGCTTGTCTTTAATAAACCGCCGGTCAATGCGTTCAATAGTGCCGAATGGTCGAGGATTGCTAACGAGGTCAGGGGTTTGGGTGAGCGATCTGATGTTCATGTCATTGTTATTCGTGCCGAGGGCAAAGGATTTTGTGCAGGCGTCGATATTAAAGAGTTAGGTGCAGATCCAAATATGATCGTGCCGGTCAACAAGGGAAACTACGACACCTTTGAGGCTATTCATCGCAACCCAAAGCCTGTTATCGCGGCGCTTCATGGCTTCGTCTTGGGTGGTGGCATCGGTATCGCTGGCGCCGCGGATATTATTATTGCCTCTGACTGTGCGACCTTTGGTGTTCCCGAAGTTGATCGCGGCGCCATGGGTGGTGGTGCCCATTTGCAGCGAATGTTTCCGGTACAAAAAGTGCGATATATGTATTTCACAGGTGAGCTCATTGATGCCCATGAGGCCCATCGCTTAGGTGCGGTAGAACGTGTGGTTCCCAAGGACGCATTGGTGAGTACCGTATTAGACATGGCGGCGACGATTGCTGAGAAAAGCCCCGTTATGATCAGTCTGGCGAAAGAAGCCCTCAACGGTGTTGAGGACGGCAATCTTGAGGACAAGTATCGTCGCGAGCAAGGATTTACGCTCGAGGCTTACCGCCATCAAGATTCACAGGAGGCGCGGGATGCGTTCAATCAAAAGCGCAGTGCAGAATTTGATTCGTGATGTACACCCATAATGAGGAGAACGCACCATGATTGACTACGCCACTGCCAAACGTGTTTGTGAAACATACACTCGCTCGCTCGAGGCGAGTGACCTGGAAACTCTCTTGGATTTATTTGCCGATGACGCCTCAATTGAGGATCCGGTGGGCACGCCGCTGCGTGAGGGCAAAGAGGTGTTGCGAGCCTTTTATGCGGAGGCTTGCCAGGGGGTTGCTAAGGCAGAGTTGACGGGTAGCCCGCGTCTTGCCGGTAATGAAGTCGCCTTTCCGTTTACCGTAACAGCCGGCACACCCGAGCAGGAAATAATCATTAACATCATCGATGTTTTCCGGTTCAACGACGCGGGTAAAGTCGCCACCATGCGTGCGTTTTGGGGGCCGGATAATATGAACAGCTAAGAGTAGGTCACAACGCTCTTTAGTAGGAGACTGACCAGCATAGATTGTCGAGAAACACCCGTTTTCGCGAAGATGGAGCGCAACTGAGCGCGTGCGGTATTTCGTGCTATACCGAGTTCCGCCGCTGCTTGATCTAGGTTCGCGCCCTCGGCTAATAGTTTCGATAGTGCGACTTCAGCCTTGGTCAGACCGTACAGGGACATGAGAATGCGCGTTTCAATCTGGAAGCTCCGTTCGGGCTCATTGATAAAGACGATCATGTGGGGTGTGTGACCCGGTTCTACCGTTTTGTCGATCATCATGGGCTTGAGCAAAATTTCCAGGTCGGCTTTCCCCGAGGGACGCTCCACCGACAGGGCATTGGTAGGCGCTGGGTCCTGATTGCGCTGTGCGATGACGATATCTTCAATGAAGCCATTTAGTTTGGCGCGTGCCGACGGGCTTTCAACGTGTATCTGGTCGTTGACGACCGATATGCCATCCTTGTCCCTAATGAGCTGATCAGCTACACCATTTCGCGACACAATTTTACCGCGCTCATCCAAGGTAACCACACCAACCGACTGCTTGGCGATGGTCGACGTGTAGAGCTTCCGTTCTTTGTCTAGTTGAATCAATTGCATGCCGTTCGCGACAGCCCGCTGGATGTGACTCGCTAACAATTCGAGAAACTCGCGCTCCTGCGGCCCAAAATTGTCGGCTGTTTTAGGTCGACAAAAACGCACACTGAACCTAAGCCCGTTGGCATTGCGCAAATCCACGCCCACCATATGGTAGATATCAATGGGTGCCATGCAGTATTTGTAGAGTTCTGTGCGCTCGAGCGTTCTGTAGGGGACGCATTCGTCGAGTGATACCACCGTACCCCACGGTAAATTAGTCATGAGATTAGACGTGTAATACCGATCTGTGTAAGGGTTGTCATGATCATCGACAAAGATTTTGGGAAGGGCCTCGCAAGAGACAAATAATAAGCCTCCGTCATCACCCTTGGGCTCGCGCATGGTGATAGAGGCGAAATTCGAATCAATGATTCGACGTGTCTCGGCAAGGAACGCGCTATATGGATCTTCTTCGATGTGTCCATCGTACAGAAAACCAATGAGTTTTGAGAGCTCAGCAATGCTGGGTTGATTCATAGGGGTTCTTGCGTTTTATCGCTTATTGGGTAGAGCTACTAGGTATCAGAAACGCCCAAGGGCGTCCAGACTTAGCTCGCTTTTGATGCCATTTCGATGGCGATCTCTTCTATTAGATCTTCTTGGCCGCCAACGGTCCTCCGTCGTGCCATTTCGAGCAATATTTCGTGCGAGGGAACGCCATATTTAGCTTGTGCGCGCTTTGCGAACAGTAAAAACGAGGAATAGGCCCCTGCATAACCCAGCACTAAGGCATCTCGACTCAGCCGCACAGGTTCATCCATGATTGGCAAAACGTGCTCCTCCGCGGCATCAGCGAGTTTAAAGATATCGACACCTGTAATCGCTCCCATGCGGTCCAGAACAGCGGCCATCGCCTCTAACGGTGTATTACCGGCACCGGCGCCTAGTCCAGCTGCCGATCCGTCAATGCGATCTGCTCCAGCCGCGATCGCAGCTAGAGAGTTAGCGACCCCCATGGCAAGGTTGTGATGTCCGTGGAAGCCAATCTCGGTGTCACTATTGAGCTCTCGCCGGAGCAGAGTAACTCGATCGGTCACATCTTGTGGCAGCATGTAGCCGGCGGAGTCCGTGCAGTAAATACAGTTTGCGCCGTAGGATTCCATTAGCCGCGCCTGCTCGAGGACATCTTCTGCCGATACCATATGAGCCATCATCAGGAAGCCAACCGTGTCCAGTCCCAGTTCTCGACTCAGCGCAATGTGTTGGCGCGAGACATTAGCCTCGGTGCAATGCGTAGCCACGCGTATAGTTTTAACGCCGCAGTCAGCGGCCATTCGCAGGTGATCCACTGTGCCGATGCCGGGCAGGAGGAGTGCGGAGATGGCGGACTGTTTAACACAGTCGACAACTGCTCTTAAATACGTCTCATCACTGGCATGAGGGAAACCATAGTTAACTGAGGCGCCACCGAGACCGTCACCATGGGTTACCTCTATGAGGGGCACGCCAGCCTCGTCAAGCGCACCGGCAATATCCACCATTTGCTCAACTGTGATTTGATGTTGCTTTGGGTGCATGCCGTCGCGCAGGCACATATCGTGTAGCGTGACACTACGTCCTTGAAGATTCATGTGGGGCTCCCCTCGCGTTGCTGTCGCTGCGCCATCATCTCAGCCGTCCGCAGCCCCGCAGCCGTCATAATGTCGAGATTACCCGCGTATTTTGGCAGAAAATCACCCAAGCCCTCGACCTCAACCGATATGGTTACACGGTTGCCGTCGATGATGGGTGCGTTGTTGAGCGTGTAGCCGGGCACATAGCCTTGGACTTCTCGCACCATCCTGTCAATCGATGCGCGCAGATCGGCCTCATTAGGGGTCTCTTTCGTAAGGCAATGAATTGTGTCGCGCATAACCAAAGGCGGCTCGGCGGGGTTAATAATAATGATCGCCTTTCCCTCATCGGCACCACCAATGCGCGAGATGGCGGACGAGGTCGTTCGAGTGAACTCGTCGATGTTGTCTCGAGTGCCCATACCGACAGACTTAGACGCGACGGTTGCCACGATTTCTGCATAGCTCACTGCTTGAACGCGGCTCACGGCATAGACCATAGGAATCGTAGCCTGACCACCGCAGGTCACCATATTCACGTTGTCGGCAGGCTCAGTGCTTAGCAGGCTGTCTAGGTTAACGGGGGGAATGCAAAACGGGCCGATCGCAGCGGGTGTCAGATCGATCATCGTTGCACCCAATGCGGTTACTTTGCGACTGTTTTCGGCATGCACATAGGCTGAGGTGGCGTCAAAAACAAAATCGACGGGTGATTCGCTAAAACCTGCAACGAGGCCATCGACCCCGTCGGTGGACGTTCTGAGACCAAACTCGCGGGCCCGCTGTATCCCGGCGGAGTCCTCGATACCAATCATCCATGTGGCTTCAATGAACTGACTTCTCTGACACTTCATTAACAAATCGGTGCCGATATTTCCCGGTCCGATGATAGCGGCCTTTGCCTTCGTCTTCATTTACGACCTTATTTAGGTAAATCGGCAGTTTACACTGCAGGAATCAACGCCTTCGCCCGACATAATCAAGGTCATCTCATCGCCCTTTTGAACGGGTTCTAGCGGCACCAAGGAGCCCGACAGGATGACTTCGCCGGCCTCGAGGTCAATTCCAAATGCCCCTAACGTGTTGGCTAGCCAAGCGACGGCGGTCAAGGGGTTACCTTGAACCGCACTCCCCATTCCGGAGCTCAGGGGCGTGCCATTCTTCGTTACATCTATGCGTAGGTTGGCAAGATCAATATCACGAGGATTGAGCGTAGCATCACCCAGAACATAAACACCGCAACTCGCGTTGTCAGCAATGGTGTCTTGAATGGCAATTTGCCAATGCTCAATGCGTGAATCAACAATCTCAAAGCAGGGCATGACACAGTCGGTGGCTGCAAGAACATCTTGCTCAGTATTATTCGTGCCCGACAGAGTTGCGTTAAGTCTAAAGGCAATCTCGCCCTCAGCACGAGGCGCTATCAGATTGCCGGCAATGGGTATTGCTGCATTGTTGGCATAGGCCATAGCGTCTGTTAAGAAACCGAAATCAGGCTGAAACACCCCTAGCATCTTTTGTACTGCATCCGATGTCACCCCAATCTTTTTGCCGACCACACGCTCGCCGTCGGCTTCCAAGCGGTGCCTCAGCATGACACGGGAAATGTGATAAGCATCGTCAATAGTGATGGTAGGGTGGCTCTGCGTTAGCGGCTTGATGGGCGCTTCAGCGCGCATCGCATCATATAGGCTACGCCCTAAGTTATGGTGATCTGTCGTCGATAGACTCATGACCGGCGTTTCCCTATTGATCACTCAGGAAAGTGAGGCAGCGCTGATTGAAGTGGTCTGGGTATTCGGACATCACCCAGTGACCGCAATAATTGACTAGCTCTGCCTGAACCCCACCTTTCATGGTTAAGATTTTCCAAACCCCCGATGCTGGACAGAAACGGTCATCTGTCCCCCAGAACACCAATGTCTGAATGTCTATCTCAGGTAATTTATCGCTGAGATCGGGCACCTGCATGGTTGCCAGGACGTGTGCATTTTGTGTTTCCAGCGTTGCCCAGCGCTCATCGACTAATTCCTGATCAACCTGACCCGGGTCGTAAACCAGCTGTGTCAGTAGCTCCGCTAGAACAGACTTAGTGAATTCGGGTGAGCCCATGGGGTATTTCACCATGGCCTGAATCCCGGGCATGGCAAAATAATCTTCCCGCGATTCGATGCCACCGGGCGCCATCAGAATCAGCTTATCAATCCGTTCAGGATGCCGAAGCGCCAGGCCCAACGCGACAGCACCCCCCAGCGAATTTCCGACCAACACAGCCGTTTTTATCGCGAGGTGATCGAGTAGGGAGACAAGTCCGTCGACAAAAAAGTCGAGGGTATGATCTACGTCTTGGGGCTTTGATGTCTTTCCATAGCCCCATTGATCAAAAACGATGCATCGGTAGCCCGCGTCCTGAAATGGCGCTATGTTGTGCTTGAAGTTACTCCAGCCACTGGCTCCTGGCCCGCTGCCGTGGATGAAGATGACCGTTCCTCTGGAGTGGCCTGCTGCCGGATGATCGCTGAAGTGAATCGATCTGCCAGCACTGGCCTCGAAGAACTGCGAGGCCTGCGGGTTAGCGGGCATTAGATAAATACATCCTTGTTTTCCATCCCCAGTGCCACGCTACCGAGGTTTCTAGCGAATGCAGTTGGGTTGTTCGCTACGTGGCAGCGCGCGATATGAATATCGTGCCACAGCTGCTGCAAAGGATGTCCGTTAAAGACCGAACGACCGCCGGCGACATCGAACAGGGTATCGATGGCCTCAATGGCTTTATCGATCACGATCGATGCCTGGTACCGGTACATGATTCGGTCTTCCAGTGTCGGCTTCCAATTCGCGGCTTCCATCTTGTCAAAGTTGTGATACATCACTGCCTCAAGCTCTGCGACAGTGTTGAGTACTTTCGCGAGACGCTCTTGTGTTTCAACATCTCCAGCGAACTTCGTCATGTCTGTTGTGGAGTTACCTTGCTTGGACTCTACGAAAACCTTGACTGCTTTTTTCAACGCACCGATGGCCGCCGAGTTGACGACGCGGACGAAGGTTTGAGCCCACGATAGATCATACATAGGGTTGTCTTGATCATTGACGCAATTAAAGCCGTCCATTTGCTTGTGCGTTCTGTGCTCTGGTACAAAAATTGGCTCAGCGATGACAACATCATTTGAGCCTGTGCCTTGCAGACCCATGACATCCCACGTGTCTTCAATCGCGTAATCGCTGCGCGGGACAAGAAAGGTGCGGTACCCATCACCTGGAATAACGCCACCGAGGAGCGCCCACGTACAGTGATCAGAACCGGAGCTCCATCCCCAACGTCCGTGCAACATGAAACCACCTTCACACATCTCGGCTCGGGCACCCACTGGGTTGTAAGAGCTGCTAATCAGCGTGTTGGGATCGTTTTCGTAAACCTCGCGCTGAGCTTCCTCTGACATCAGCGCCAACTGGAACGCGTGAACGGCGATAATTCCACCCGCCCATGCCGTGCTCATATCGGCCTCAGCAATGCGAACCTGCTCGGCGAAGAACTCTTGTGGCTTGCGCTCTAAGCCGCCCCATTGCTTGGGTAGTAGCATGGTAAAGAAGCCGCACTCCTTCAGCGCGTCTACCACTTCCTTTGACATCTGACGCGCTTCGCGTTGCGCTTCTGACTTGCTCGCAATGAGATCAAGTATGTGCTGCGTTACGACAGGTTCATGTGTGCTCATGGCAAAATCCTTTAGCGTTAACCGACTTCGTAGGTTGTAAAGTAATAACCTATCGTTGCAAAGCGCGGGCCTTCCCACATACCTCGTATGTACTAACCGCGAAAACTCCTTTAACCCTGCTGGCCTACAGAAAAATCATGCCCCCAGAAGCTGGGCACGGTGCTCTCGAAGACTTCGTACTTCGACCAGTCATCAATCGTTCGACCCTCGGTGCCATATTCGACATCAAATCCAGCTGGGCTGCGCATGTAAAAGCTGACCATATGATCATTGGCGTGCCGCCCCAAGGTGCCACTGAGTTGCGCACCTGCGGCTATGCGGCGATCGTCACAACGACCGACCTCGTCGAGCGTATTGACCTCTGTCATGACGTGAATACAGCCGGCCGGATGAGCCATTTCGAACAAGCCCAGACTGTGATGCCGCCGGTTGCAATGCATGAACCAAAGGCGTTTTACAGGTTCCGCAGGATCGGGGGTAAAACGTATTTTCATCAAGTCCGACAGCCCAAACCCCAAGACCTCCGTAAAAAACGTGGTTGTATCGTCGAAGTTAGGCGCGGGCAATACAATATGACCGAGGCCTTGATCACCGGTCACAAAGCCCGAGACGGCTTGTGGTGAATTCAACGGTTTGAAATCAGATACCACACCCCAGTAAGCCTCATGATGATTGCCGGCTGGGTCGGTAAACGACAGGATGTTCTGTACGCGCCGCTTGGTGATAAGGGCATCATCCCCCCAGGCAAACGGCACCTTTGCCGCAGTCAGTGCGGCGGCAACCTCGTCCAGCCCAGCTTGATTGTTGGTCTCCCAGCCGCACAGTCTCAGACCGTCAGTCTCGCTGTGCTGAACAAAAAGCCTGTAAGGGTGTGTATCCATTTTATAGTAATGGGTATTTTCGTCACCTAATGCTGCCGATACGTCTTCTAAGCCCATGATATCGCAAGAAAAATCTCGCCACGAAATTAGGCTGGTTGCATTGACGCCGATGTATCCCAGACTTTGAATTGCCATAATCTAACCTTTTTTCTGTGTTGAATGAGTCCTGTTCTTTTCCGTTACCTAGGACGCCTATCTTCCAATATTCGTCTCCCAATACCTGTCTCTTGACATTTGTCCCGCAAGATCCGGCTGTTTGCGACGTTCAGGGAATACCCAGTTAGCGCTCAGTCACAGCATAGTCCTCAACTGTGTCTTTAACACCTTGCCCGATGCATTCAATGGCAGTTCAGGCGCAAAGATGATTTTTCTAGGTACTTTAAAATTGGCCATAGTGCCTTTGCACCAACTGATTAGGTCTGACTCGGAGACGGTCTCACCTGCCTTAATCACGACAAAGGCGGCGCAGACCTCGCCCATTCTCGGGTCGGGCATACCCACGATGGCAACTTGTGCCACCGCTGCGTGCTGTAGCAGTTGATTTTCTATTTCAGCGGGGTAGCAGTTAAATCCACCGGAAATGAACATGTCCTTCAATCGATCCGTAATCCGAATATTGCCATCGTGATCTAGGACGCCAATATCGCCGGTATGGAGCCAGCCGTCAGCATCAATAGCTTCAGCCGTAGCCTCTGCGTTATTGAAATAATGCGACATGACATTGAAGCCACGTACTACAATTTCACCCGGCTCTTCCGATGGAAGCAAGGCACCATCTATGTCCATGATGCCCACCTCAACGCCAGGAATCGCGCGACCCGATGTCTTAGCTATGACGTCGGGCGCGTCTCCCGCACGGCACATCGTCACCAGACCACAGGTTTCCGATAGTCCATAGGCTGTAATGACCGTGTCGATACCCAGAATCGTTCGCATGTCGACGATAAGCTGGGTTGGAATAGTGGCGGCACCCGTAGTCGCCTTTTTGAGGCTCGAAATATCTGACGGGTCAAGATCCGGGTGCATTAGGATGCTTTGGAACAGGGTGGGTGGCCCGGGCATCACGGTAATCGCATGCGTCTTTACCGTCGCTAGGACTTCGGGAACGCTGAATACCGCCATTGGATAGACCGTAGCGCCCCTCAGTAACGCTGCAAGCCATCCGGCTTTGTAACCGAAGCTGTGAAAGAAAGGGTTTATGATCAGGTAGCGGTCTTGCTCATCAATGCCCAAAATAGAGGAAAAAGTATCAAATGCCCTCAAGTTTTGGCCGTGGGTGGTCACCACGCCTTTAGCTCGGCCCGTTGTACCTGAGGTGAACAAGATGTCCGATACGTGCTCAGGGCTTAACTTGGCGCGCATGGCGTCACACTGCAGCCGTATGTCTCTGGTTGCGCCCTCGCCGCCGGCAAGCCAACGACTGAAGTCATCCGATCGGTCGGTCCCCGGTGCTCTGATGGATACGATATGACGTACCCCGTCGATGTGCATTGCCTTGAGCGCATCGGCGTATTCAGTATCGAGAAACGCGTCGACAGCAAAAACGATGGCGCTACCGCTATCCTCAAGAATGTCGCGGGCCTCGCTCGGTTTGTAGCGTGTGTTAACCGTTACTAATGTGCCACCCACGTATTGTATGGCAAGCGCAGCAACGATCCATTGCGCGCAATTGGGCGCCCAAATAGCGGCGCGATCCCCATCGGCAAAACCGTGATCGACAAGTGAGCAGGCGAGCGCTTGCACATTTTTCGCCAAGTCGTTGAAAGATACATGTGTTTCCCCGTCCACAATGAACGTCTTGTTGCCGTAGTTATCTCTCGCCCAATCAACGAGATCGGCGGTGGTGCGTGGGAGTGACGCTGACAAATTGGATACCTTCGTTTTTTCGTTAGTCTTTTTGTGCACGCTATGTTGGTTCTTCGGACTTGTCATAGTCTCTATGGGGGATGCTGCTCCTGAGGGTGACTTCGATACTGTTTTCATCAAACTTGCACAATAGGGAACGCTCGCATGACCAAGTGCGTCAGCGCCGCCGAAGCGGTGTCTGTTATTGAAAGCGGCATGACCATCGGTATCGGTGGTTGGGGCCCGCGCAGAAAACCAATGGCATTGGTTCGGGAGCTGTTAAGGTCCGATGTGACTGATTTGACGCTGGTTGCTTACGGTGGCGCGGATGTCGGTTTGCTCTGTGCGGCGGGCAAGGTGTCAAAAGTCATTTTTGCCTTTGTTTCGTTGGACTTTATGCCGCTCGAGCCTGCATTTCGTAAAGCGAGGGAGTCCGGCTCGGTCGAGGTGAGAGAGATCGATGAAGGCATGATGCTGTTGGGACTGCGTGCGGCGGCATGGGGCAGCCCTTTCATTCCCACCCGTATTGGTCTGGGAACGGACGTTATTACCCGAAATCCAGATCTTAAGTTAATTGACAGCCCTTACGATGATAAGGAATGGGTTGCGATGCCAGCACTGAACTTGGACGTGGCAATGTTGCATGCGACGCGGGCGGACGAGCGAGGTGTTTGCGAAATAGCGAGTCCCGATCATTACATGGACGACTGGTTTGCTCGTGCTGCTGCGACGACCATTGTTTCAGCAGATGAAATGGTTGATTCTGAGTACTTTCACAGTCCGGATGTGGCACGCCGCGTTTACTGGGAACGCAACGTCACCTCAAAGGTAGTTCATATACCGGGCGGCGCCCATCCATCCTCGTCAGATCCACTTTATGGCTTCGATGTGGGGCACTATAAAGCGTACGCGGGCCTCATCAGCGAGAGTGGCTATACCGCTTGGGCCAATGCGTTTCTCGGCGAATCGGAAGCTGATTATCAACGAGAGGTGGGCGGCATTGATGCGATTAAGGCTCTGCCGCTTCCAGCTTATTAAAAGGAGCTCAATATGACGTTTTCTCTCGCTGAGCTTATGGTCTGTGCCGCCAGTCGTAGTTTCGACGATGATGGCGAAGTATTGGCAACGGGCATTGGTTTGTTGCCCAGACTGGCGGCTAGCCTTGCGATGCGAACTACCAACACAGACATGATGATGACCGACAGTCAGTCCTATATGTTATCCCGGCCAAATCCAGTAAGCGGTATGTCCACCCATCAGGGGCAAGCTAACGAGAATTGGATGGGGTTTGCACGCATATTTGATAATGTGTGGAGTGGTGCACGTCACGCCCTGGTCGGTCCAAGCCAAATAGATCGATTTGGCCAGACCAATATTGCGGCGTTGGGCGGTAGTTACGACGCACCAAAGGTTCAACTCCTTGGCGTTCGGGGGTTTCCTGGTAACTCCATTAGCCACGCTAACTCGTTTTTTGTGCCTAAGCACTCGACCCGTGTTTTTGTGTCAGGTGAATGCGACGTGGTCTGTTCCATCGGTTACAACCCTGACCGCTTACCCAGAGGTTACGATTTTAGCGATATTGATATTCGACGAATCATTACGGATCTGTGTGTGATGGATTTTGGTGGACCTGACCGACAGATAAGAGTCGTGAGTTTGCATCCCGGCGTACCTTTATCGGAAGTTCAGGAAAATACAGGTTTTGAGGTGGCTGTGGCAGATGACGTGTGCCAGACAGAGCTGCCGACAGCGGAGCAATTACGGATTATTGAAGAGCTCGATCCTTTAAACGCGCGGGCTAAACAAATCAAGGACAATCCCCCGGGCGAAAGACGCGCTCACTAGGAGAACGAGATGACAGAGCCGACCCCTGAATACGCTGAAGAAACAGACATCGTGACTTACGCAGCATCTGACGGTATCGCATGGATTGCGATGAATCGTCCCAAGTATAACAACGCACAAAATGGGCGAATGACCTATGAGCTCGATGCGGCTTTCATGAGGGCTGTGGCCGACGATGACGTCAAGGTGATTGTGCTTCGCGGTGAGGGGAAGCATTTTTCCGCAGGGCATGATATCGGCACACCGGGGAGGGACGTGCATCTAAGTCAGGAGCGTGTGACCAGCTGGTACGATCACGCTAACAAGCCGGGTGGCGAGTTTTTGTACGTTCGAGAGGCGGAGGCCTACCTCGGTATGTGTCGCCGTTGGCGCGACATACCCAAGCCCACTATTGCGGCGGTGCAGGGCGCATGTATCGCCGGCGGCTTGATGTTGGCCTGGGTGTGCGACCTGATTGTTGCGACAGACGACGCCTATTTTTCCGATCCTGTTGTTCGGATGGGTATTCCGGGCGTGGAATATTTCGCACATCCCTACGAGCTAAACCCACGCATAGCCAAGGAATTCTTGTTTACGGGAAATAAAATGGGTGTTGAGCGGGCGTACCAGATGGGCATGGTTAACCAGATTAGCTCACGAGACACATTGATGACCGATGTAACAGCGCTGGCGACTAAAATTGCAGCAATGCCGCGATTGGGTCTCGCACTGACCAAGCAGGCAATCAATAACGTTGAAGACCTGCAAGGTAAGCGTCAGGGAATGGATGCGGCCTTTGCTTGGCATCACTTTGCGCACGCACACAACGATGTGGTGTCGGGCGATAAGCTCGGCGGATTCGATGCCAAGGCGATGGCGGCCGCCAATAAATCACAGGACAGTTGAGCCCATGAATTTAGCCTACACAGAAAAGCAGGAGACCTTCAGGGCAGAACTGCGCGCGTGGCTGGCAGAAAATGTGCCGACTGAGCGCTTACCTTCCTTTGATACGGCGCAAGGCTTTGAGGCGCATCGAGCCTGGGAGCGCACGCTGGCCGAGGGTAATTGGGGAATGGTGACCTGGCCAACCGAATACGGTGGTCGTGGCTGTGATCTGATTGAGTGGCTTATTTTTGAGGAGGAGTACTATCGCGCGGGGGCGCCTTTGCGAGTAAATCAAAACGGTATTTTTCTGCTCGCTCCTACGCTGATGGAGTATGGCACGCCCGAACAAAAAGCACGGTTTATACCGGCGATGGCCAGCGGCGACGAAATTTGGGCGCAGGGCTGGTCTGAGCCCAATGCCGGATCCGATATGGCTGCTATTCGATGTCGTGCTGATCGAGAGGGTGACGAGTTCGTTATCAATGGGCAGAAGATATGGTCGACGCGCGCTGTTTACGCTGACTGGGTGTTCGGTTTATTTAGAACGGACCCTGAGTCATCTCGGCATCACGGCTTATCGAAAATTCTTGTGCCACTGAATTCCGAGGGTGTTACCGTCAGGCCTATCCGCCAGCTCAATGGTTTGCCCGGTTTCGCCGAGATCTTTTTTGATAACGTCCGAGTCCCCGCGTTTAATTTACTCGGTGGTGAGAATGAAGGTTGGCGAATCGCAATGGCTACCGCGGGCTTTGAACGCGGCTTAATGCTGAGAAGTCCGGCACGTTTTCAACAGGCGTCAAAGCGTCTGGTTGAGCTGTATCGGGAGCACGGCTCCGATGTTATTGATCCGGCAATCGAGTCTGCGGTGGTGCGTTGCTATATGGACGCCGAGGCTTACGCCCTGTCGACCTATCAAACGGCGTCAAAGCTTTGCTCAGGTGGTTCCATTGGCGCTGAGGCGAGTTGCAATAAGATCTTTTGGTCAGAGATGGATTTACTGATTCATGAAACTGCGATGAACTTGTTGGGTGCGAAAGCAGAAATTGAGCCCGAAACAGCGGCCGATTTTGCCGAACTTGGGTCATGGTTGGACGGCTTTATGTTTGCGCAATCCGGACCCATTTACGCAGGAACTAACGAAATTCAGCGCAACATCATTGCCGAGCGGGTGCTTGGCATGCCGAGAAAGTGAGGTGATTTGATGAACTTTACTTTTACTCAGGATCAGTTGGATTTTCAGGACGCGGTTGCGGCCATGCTGCGAAGTGAGGTGACAGCAGACTCGATCAGGGCGCGCTGGTCAGCAACCGATGGAACCGATCGGACCTTTCTTAAGCAAGCGCACGACTTGGGGTTGAGTAGCATGCTGGTGCCCGAGGCACTGGGTGGGCTCGGTTTGACGACCGGTGATTTTATCTTACTTGCGGAAGCCTGTGGCGAAGTGGCGCTGCCCGAGCCGATCGTGGAGTCGGTGATGGTTGTCCTGCCGATGCTAGTCGATATATTGGATCAAGGACTTGGCAATTCCGACGTTCAGAGAGTGATAGATGGTGTGTTGGCGGGCGATCTGCGGGTCGCAGTCGGACATGCTATCAATCCCTGTATAAATTATGCAGACAGCGCGGATTGGTTTGTACTGTCTGAGGGTGACAATGTGTATTTGTTGCCGCGTGAGGCGGTGGTGCTCGAGGCGCAGACCAGCGTTGACCCGTCGCGCCGCCTGTTTTTGGCGTCGTTCACCACGAGTGCTGAGTATTTAGTGGCTGATGGCGACGCAGGTGCAAATCTACTCCGCGCCAGCCTCAATCGGGGCGCCTTAGCAACGTCTGCACAGTTAGTCGGTCTATCACGCAGCATGGTCGACCAGAGCGTTCAGTACGCAACTGACAGAGAGCAGTTTGGACGGTCTATCGGTGCCAATCAGGCCGTGAAGCACCTGCTCGCTGATGTCGCTGTTCAAATAGAATACGCCAAACCCGTCTTATATCGAGCCGCATATACAGTAGGTGTATCACCGACGCGCGCTGATTTTGCTGTTTCGCATGCTAAGTCAGCCGCGGCGCGCACCGCACTGCTTGCGTCTCGTCACTGCATACAAGTGCATGGCGCGATGGGGTATACCTGGGAATGTGATTTGCAAATCTGGGTAAAACGCGCATGGGCACTGGCACGTGAGTGGGGTGATCAAGGATTTCATAATAACCGCATACACGAATGGTTACTGCGCAAGAACGCGCTGTTAGGACCCGAATTTACGTTTGGACGTGGCTCACTCACCGATATCGCCAAATCAGGCTAAGAAATAAACCCGGAGGACATTATGGGACAGCGTGCTGAAGCTTACATTGTCGATGCAATCAGAACACCAACAGGTAAACGTCGTGGATCCCTCGCATCCGTACATGGGGCTGACCTGGGTGGCTTTATTCTCAAGGCATTGGTCGATCGACATGGAATCCCTGATGATGAATACGATGATGTGGTTTTTGGCTGTCTAGACACAATTGGTCCGCTGGCCGGCGATATCGCCAGGACCTGTTGGTTGGCTGCGGGCCTGAGTGATGTCGTACCAGGCACAACCGTAGATCGGCAGTGCGGTTCATCTCAGCAGGCGGTGCACTTTGCGGCTCAAGCAGTCATGTCAGGCACCATGGACGTGGTTGTCGCCGGCGGTGTTCAGACCATGTCCTCGATTCCGATTTCCGCTGCAATGTACGCCGGTCAGCCCTATGGTTTTGACAATCCATTTACCAGCAGTGAAGGCTGGGTTGCCCGATACGGCACGCAGGACATCTCCCAGTTTAAGTCCGCGCAAATGATTGCTGATAAATGGGCTATCTCGCGTGAGCAAATGGAGGCGTTTTCGCTCGAGTCTCACCGCCGCGCCCGCAGTGCAACCGATGCTGGCTATTTCAACAAGGAAATCATTCCATTCGACGGCTTACATTTTGATGAGACGATTCGGAACACGTCGATGGAGGCCATGGCGGGTCTAGAGCCGTTGGCTCAGGGCGGAACCATAACGGCAGCGGTTTCCAGTCAGACCTGTGACGGCTCGTCAGCCGTATTGGTTGTGTCGGAGGAAGCGCTGAAGCGCTATAACTTGACACCAAGGGCGCGGATCGCGCACATGTCAGTGCGAGCAGATGATCCAGTCTGGATGTTGACGGCCCCCATTCCCGCGACAAAACACGCAATGAAAAAGTCAGGCATCTCTCTGGCTGACATCGACTTGGTTGAAATCAACGAAGCGTTTGCCTCGGTGCCGATGGCATGGCTAAAAGAGCTTGACTACGATCACGAAAAAACAAACGTGAATGGCGGTGCCATTGCACTGGGACACCCATTGGGCTCTACCGGTACTAAATTGATGACCACATTGCTGCATGAGATGGAGCGTCAAGAGGTGCGTTATGGACTACAGACGATGTGCGAGGGCGGTGGTCAGGCAAATGTGACCGTACTAGAGCGATTGTGAGGGGCGATTGATGGGGATTTGTGACCAACGCGTTGTCATTGTCACTGGCGCCGGCGGTGGACTTGGCGCCGCGCATGCCCGCGTTTTGGCAGCCGAAGGCGCCGCTGTTTTGGTCAACGATATTAACGTTGACGCCGCGCAGTCCGTAGTCGATGAGATTACCGCGGCTGGAGGCATGGCTGTCGTGAACGAATCCGACATTACAAGCTATGCAAGTAGCGGTGAGGCAGTAGCACAGGCAATTGATACATTTGGCAACTTAACCGGCGTGGTTAACAACGCAGGTAACAACCGTGATCGCATGTTTGCCTCGTTATCTGAAGCTGACTGGGATCAGGTTATCGCGGTGCACCTTAAAGGGCATTTTTGCATTGCGTCGCATGCTGTCCAATATTGGCGTCACCAATCCAAGCTTGACAGTCCGGTATCGGGTCGACTTATTAACACGACCTCTGGCGCGGGCCTACAAGGCTCAATCGGTCAGTCGAACTACGCAGCCGCTAAGGCAGGCATTGCTGCACTGACCTTGAATCAAGCAGCTGAGCTTGGACGGTACGGTATTACGGCCAACGCGATTTGTCCTGTTGCCCGAACCGGTATGACAACAGCAGTCCCTGCAATGGCAGAGCGAATGGCGGCCCCTGGTGATGGGTCTTTTGATCACTTTGCGCCAGAGAATGTCTCGTCAGTGGTGGCTTGGTTATGCTCTGAAGCATCGAGTCATGTCTCGGGGTTGATTATCGAAGCCGAGGGCGGACGCATTGCCATTGCCGATGGTTGGCGCAGCACTACAGGCGTTGATAAGGGTTCTCGCTGGATGCCTGCGGATGTCGGGGAAGCCATGGAAGCAGCGATGGCCACCGCGGAAGCCCCTCAGCAGGTATGGGGCACCTAGGAGCGCTTGTGAAATTTGCATTCACCGATGAGCAGCGGATGCTTCGGGATACCAGTCAGGCCTTTTTGGCTGATACCTCGTCTTCCCGCGCCGTCCGAATGGCGTGCGCCTCCGATCGCGGGTTTGACGATGCGCTTTGGCGTCGTGTCTGTGACGATATGTACTGGCAGGGCATTCTCGTACCTGAGGAAAATGATGGTTTAGGGCTCGGATGGGTTGAGATGGTGATTGTGCTCGAGGCTGCGGGGGAGCGATTGCTGACATCGCCTTTGTTCGCCGTCGCGCAGAGCGCCGCAGCATTGACTCAATGCCCCAAAACGGCGTGTCGAGATGCGCTTTTTGGTTCGATATTAGCCGGCGATATTGTCGCGCTTGCTCTGAGTAACCCGTCATCGGACTGGCATTGTGTTGATGCGAGAGTCGACACTAGCGAGGGGGTAACACACCTATCAGGGGAGGCCGGATTTGTTTCTTGCGGCTATGCCGCGGAACATGTATTGGTGGCCGCGCAAAACGCCGACGACACCTTGTCACTGTGGTGCATCAACCCGAGTCAGGAGGGGGTCCGCATAGAGCGAACGCCGACTATGGATCAAACCCGTCCCATGGCACACCTTTATATGGACGCGGTGACCGTATCCAACGAGCAGTGCCTTTTGGCTGATGCGAACGAGTGGTTCAATCGAACCTTGGCGCTAAGCCGGATTCTGACTGTGGCGGATCAGGTGGGCATAGCGCAGGCCAGCCTCGATATCAGCGTGGCCTATACCAAGGAGCGCTCACAGTTCGATCGGACTATCGCTTCATTTCAAGCCATTAAACACAAGGCGGCCGATATGATGCTCAAGGTTGAGTCGGCGCGATCACTGCTTTACTACGCGGCTTGCACGGTCGATGCCTGGTCTGTTGGTCAGGTAAATGATGAAGCGCTGCTTGAGGCCGCGTACATGGCGAGCGCCTGCGCCAGCGATGCTGCCTTCTTCAATGCCGGTTCGGGTATTCAGATGCACGGTGGCGTTGGGATCACCGAAGAATATGACATCCAGCTCTATTTTAAGCGCGCACGCGCCACCGAGAGCTTTTTAGGGCGTCCTTCGGACATGCGGGAATCATTGGCATCTCAGTTATTGGATGGAGCTGCACCGTGAAGCTAACGTTTTCTGCCGCCGATGAATTGTTTCGAGAGGAAGTCGCGGATTGGTTAAACGATAATCTGACGGGTGAATTTGCCGAAGTGCGCTATCGCGGTGGCCCTGGTGATGAGCACCACTTTGTCACCGAGCGAAAAGCGTGGGAACGTCGACTCGCTGTCGGTCGCTGGACCTGCATTGGTTGGCCAGAGCAGTGGGGTGGCCGAGCCGCCAGTATTGAGCAGCAAGTGATCTTTCATGAAGAGTATGCGCGTGCAGGTGGTCCAGGTCGAATGGGTCACATCGGCGATACGTTGACGGGTCCCACATTGCTTGCGTTTGGCAGTGAAACTCAGAAAGCGACATACCTGCCGCCCATTCGCAACGGTGAGGTATTTTGGAGTCAGGGATACTCCGAACCCGGTGCGGGGTCGGATCTGGCTGCGATCAGGAGTCGAGCCGAATTTGATGAGGACGCTGGCCAGTGGAAGATAACCGGACAGAAGGTTTGGACATCACTGGCACACGAGTCGGATTATGTATTTGTCCTAGCCCGGATTGATCGCGATAGCACGCGTCATCACGGGCTCGGCTTCTTCTTGGTGGCATTAAATCAACCCGGAGTCACCATTAGGCCCATCACGCAGCTCACAGGCACTGCAGAGTTCAATGAGGTCTATTTCGACGAGGCGGTCTGTGGGCCTGATGATCTGGTGGGTGCTCCCGGTGATGGATGGAAGGTTGCGATGGGACTGCTTGGGTTTGAACGAGGTGTCTCGACGCTGGGTCAACAGATGCTTTTTCAAACTGAGCTCGACGAGATTATTCGAATCGCAAAGGTGAATGGCGCGTCTCGCGATCCGGACATCAGGCAGCGCATTGCCGAGGCGCACATTGGTCTCAAGACTATGCGTTACAACAGTATGCGAATGTTGTCGGGCACTGAGGACGGCAGCTTGAGCCGTGAGGCTATGATCTACAAGCTCTACTGGTCTAGCTGGCATCGAAATCTTGGTAAGTTGGCGATGGATGTATTGGGTCCTGATGCTGAGTTGATTGAGAATGGTCCCTACGATCTCAATAGATTGCAGTCACTGTTCTTATTTACGCGAGCCGATACGATTTATGGCGGTACGAATCAGATTCAGCGTAACCTGATTGCGGAGCGAGCCCTGGGAATGCCCAAAGAGCCTCGCGGGCCGGCAAAGTGAATACAGGACGATAGACAGATGAGCAGAGAGATCCCAGAGTACGTGAGCGGGCACAACCTTCTTGCTGGTAAATCAGTTTTGATCACCGCCGCGGCTGGCGCTGGTATCGGCTTTGCTGCTGCGAAACGTGCGGTCGAGGAGGGCGCCAGAGCCCTGATCATAAGCGATGTCCACGAGGGGCGTCTGAAGCAGGCACAGGACACACTGACGGCGTTGCCCGGTGGTTGTCAGGTGAGTTCGCAGCTCTGTAATGTTACGAACGAAGAGCAAGTGTGTGCGTTGGTGGATTATGCAGAGACTCAGATGTCGGGTGTTGATGTGCTGATCAACAATGCTGGATTGGGCGGCTCAAGTCGTCTGACAGAGATGTCCGATGAGGAATGGTCACGAGTACTCGACATTACCCTTACCGGTACGATGCGCATGAGTCGCGCCATGTTGCGTTATATGCAAGCTCGGGGAGCGGGGGTGATCATTAATAATGCGTCGGTTCTGGGATGGCGAGCGCAGGAAGAGCAATGCCACTATGCTGCTGCAAAGGCGGGCGTAATGGCGTTAACACGATGCTCTGCGATGGAAGCGGCGGACTACGGGGTACGCATCAATGCTGTGTCTCCTAGTATTGCTATGCATGATTTTTTGCGGAAGACATCGTCACCTGAGTTACTGGAAAAACTGGCCTCAACCGAGGCATTTGGGCGCGCAGCAGAAGTCTGGGAAGTGGCTAATGTCATGATGTTCTTGGCGTCTGATTATTCGAGCTATATGACGGGTGAAGTGATTTCCGTCTCGAGTCAGCGGGCCTAGTCGTTTGCATCAGACTCCAACACGCTGTTATGCACTGTGGGATAACAAAACAAAAAGAGGGCAGATGAGATGAGTGAAAATGATTGGGATCGCGAAGTCGATGTGCTCGTCGTTGGCACAGGTAATGGTGGACTGACCGCGGCTGTGTGCAACTGGGAAATGGGTAGCAAGGACGTGCTTGTCATTGAAAAGCAAGACAAGGTCGGCGGCACCAGTGCCATGTCTGGTGGCGGTATCTGGATACCCAACAGTCATTATGCGCAGGAGGCGGGAGCGGAAGATTCGCTGGACGATGCCAAGCGTTATCTGATCAATACCTTGTTTGGCGAGGATGTACCTGAGGATATGATAGACACCTATCTCGAGAAGTCCCCCGAGATGTTGAAGTTTCTTCATGACCGCACAGATGTCCGTTATGAGTCCTTAGCCGAATACCCCGACTATTACACGAATATGGAAGGTGCGCGCGCAGGTCATCGATCGTTGGAGCCCTCGCCCATCATGGCCTCAGAATTGGGCGATAACTGGAAGAATATGACGTGGACGCATTTCATGATGCGCATGTTTAATCGCATTCACTTCACCCAAGTTGAAGCACATTTACTGATGGTGCAGCTGCCAGGCTGGAAAAAATTGCTCGGACGCCTGATGTGGGACTATATTCGCGATATTCCCTGGCGCTTAAAAACGCCCATATCTCGGCGCTTGGCATGCGGCTCTGCCGGCGTCGCGCGCCTCTATTTGTCGGTCCTGAAGCGACAAATTCCGATTGAGTTCAATACGCAAATGGTCGAGTTGATTGCCGATGGCGATGCGGTACTAGGTGCCGTAGTGGAGTCAAACGGCCAACGGCAACGTATTCGAGCCTCAAAAGGTGTGGTTCTTGCATCCGGTGGCTTTGAAAAAAATCAGGAGCTGCGTGAGCAGTACTTGCCAGCGCCCACCAATACCGCATGGTCCGCAGGCAACCCGGGTAACGAAGGGGACGCATTGCTGGCCGGCTTATCGCTGGGTGCCAAAACTCGGCTCATGAAGGACGCGTGGTGGACAACAACCTTGTGCGTGCCTGATGAGCCGTCGCCCAGGCTGGCGATTATGGAGAAGTCATTTCCTGGATCATGCGTCGTTAATCGCGATGGTAAACGCTTTGCTAATGAGTCGCAGAACTACATGGCATTTCAGAAAGACCTGTTTAAGACCCATACTGACGAGCATCCTAATGCGCCGGCATGGCACGTGTTTGACGCAACGTTCCGCGAGAACTTCATGGTAGGTCCCCTCATGACTAAAAGCATGAAGCCCGATTTTCAGATTCCTAAAAAATGGTTTGACACGGGATTTGTTGCCAAGGCGAACAGTATCCGCGAGCTCGCAGATGCCTTGGGGATTAATGCCGACGGACTGGAAGAAACGATTGCGAACATGAACCGCTATGCCCAGACGGGGACAGATGAGGAGTTTGGGCGCGGCGACTCCGCCTACGATCGTTACTACGCGGATCCAGCCATAAAGCCTAACCCCTGTTTGGCACCCATTGTCAAAGCGCCGTTTTACGCCATGCGCATAGAAGCGGGCGATTTTGGTACCTTGGGTGGTTTGGATACCGACACCTCAGCCCGTGTCAAAAAGGCAGACGGTGGCGTCTTTGAAGGTCTCTTTGCCGTGGGGAATTGTTCGGCTGCGATCCTACCGACCTATCCCGGTCCGGGTGCAACATTGGGCCCCGCGATGACCATGGCATATCAAGCCGCCCGTCATATGAATGCATGAGGACTAGACTGTGTTGGATTTAGAAGCAATTGAACTGATCAAGCAGCTTAAAGCCCGGTATTTCAGGTTTCTCGACACGCGCGATCTGGCTGGTTTAAAAACGGTTTTTACCGAGGATGCGATGGCGTCGTTTATCGGTGGTGACTATGACTTCCAGTTAAATGGCTGGGATCAGCTAGAAGCATTTTATAAAAAATCATTTACGGGTCAGACCTTTGGTATGCACAACGGTCATCATCCAGAAATTTGTGTCGATGGAGCTACCGCTACCGGTATTTGGTACCTGCAGGATATTTTTGTCACGCTCGAACACAATCTGACGATTATGGGGAGCGCGCTGTATGACGATGAATATCGGCTCGAGGATGGGCAGTGGCGCATATCAAGGACCGGCTACAAACGTCTGTGGGAGGAGCACCACAAGCGGGGTGACGATATCAATTTGCGCGTGAAGCCGATTGCGGATTGACGCCGCAATGTTTGTCGCCCTGTGAAATAGAGTGGACCAGTAAAGAAGGAAGAGTAATGAGAGATGTTGTCGTTGTAGATAGTGTGCGAACCGGGCTCGCGAAGTCATTTCGGGGCAGTTTCAATTGGACGCGTTCCGATGATATGGCCGCATTTTTAATTAATGCCTTGATTGATCGCAATAGCCAGCTTGATCCGGGTGAGGTCGACGATATTATCCTGGGAGCGGCTAACCAGTCAGGCGAGCAGAGCGGCAATTTGGCGCGCATGGCATCGTTCCTCTCGAATCTGCCGATCGATGTAACAGGCACCACTGTCAATCGATTTTGCGCCTCGGGCCTGCAGACCATCGCAATGGCAGCCAATCAGATTGGCTCGGGTTACACCGATGTCATGTTAGCCGGCGGTGCTGAGTCTATCTCGATGCGAGTACGACAGGAGCAGGGTAAGTTCCAGCAGAACGGTGCGCTGCTGGAAAATAAGCCCGCGGTATTCATGGAGATGGGTAACACTGCGGAGGTGGTTGCCCGCCGATACAATGTAACTCGCGAGTCTCAGGACGCGTACGCGCTTCAGAGTCAACAGCGCTATGCGCAGGCTATCGATGCGGGCGCCATACAAGAAGAAATCGTACCAATGGCCGCAACCATGAAGTTGGTAAATAAAGAGACAGGTGCTGAGACCTTCCGTGACGTGGTGGTGGATCGTGATGAGTGCAATCGTGTTGACACCACACTCGATGGATTATCAATGCTGAAGCCGGCGTTCGAAGAGGACGGTAGTGTCACAGCGGGAAATTCCTCACAACTTAGCGATGGTGCATCAATGACTCTTCTCATGAGTGGGGAGCGCGCCGAACAGCTCGGCGTCGAGCCACTGGGTTATTTTCGCGGCTTCGTTACAGCAGGCTGTGAACCAGACGAGATGGGCATAGGGCCTGTCTTTGCTATTCCTAAGTTATTAAAGCGTGCGGGTTTGTCTAAAGACGACATTGATCTTTGGGAGTTGAATGAGGCGTTTGCGTCTCAATGTGTGTACTGCCGGGATGCCTTGGATATCGATAATGCAAAATACAACATCAACGGCGGCAGTATCGCGATTGGACACCCCTTTGGTATGACCGGTTCACGGATGGTGGGTCGTGTGCTGCGCGATTTAAAGCGCGCGGGTGGCCGTTACGGCGTAGTTACTATGTGTGTCGCTGGCGGTCAGGGCGCCGCGGGACTCGTCGAGGCCTGCTGATCTCAAACAGAGTGGTTCGAGACGTGTCTGGTCATAACATGTCGTTTAAGCCGTCATAAGTGACAGAGGCGCCGAGGGGCGCCTTTTTTGTTTGTTACAGTCAAGCTGTGAGTCGTGACTGTTTGTTATTGGAGGATGGCTGGTAGTTGCTTGGCCAGGGGCATGCGCTCCTTGACAGCCTGTCCCGTTAAGGCAAAACCAAGGAGTGCACCTTCAGGGTTGTGAAAGAGCGCTTTGATATCGGGTGCATCGCCTTCGATGGTCCATTCGCCCGCCGCATCTTTAGGTACTGGTGACACACAGACAGGACAGGCAGGGGTTTTGATCGTTACCGGCATGGCGGGATAGACAACCTCGGTGGGCGTACCGGTCAAGGTTGCGGCCAATGCGCGCGCAGCAGCCATGAGCGGTGCTACATAGACGAGGACATGTCCCTCGACTTCGGCGCAATCACCAATCGCGTAAACATTGTTTATATTTGTGCGTAGATAACGATCGGTTTTAATGCCTCTGCCGCAATCGATGCCTGCGTCCGCAGCGAGCTGTGTCCGTGGTCGCACACCTACGGCCGACAGAACGGCGTCTGCCTCGATAGTGTGGCCGTTATTGAGAGCGACGCTGTAGCCTGTCTGCGTACGATTAACCTCTGTGGCGAGTGGGCCAAAATGGAAGGTCGCCCCTTTTTCTTCCAAGGCGCGTTGCACTGCGCGTCCCGCGGTTTCAGGCAGCAGCGTCGGCAGGCAGTAATCCATGGGATCGACAGCTTCTACAGAAAAACCGCCATTGAGCAGGTCATTACTGAATTCACAGCCGATCAGTCCCGCACCTATCACGGCGACTTTGCCACTACCGTTAGCGTCCAAGGTCTCTCTAAATCGCCGATAGTCATCAAGATCATTCACACCCATGACATCGTCTGCCGCGTCGCCGCCCATAGGTGGTCGAATGAGTTCGGCGCCGAGTGTTAATACGAGACTTGCGTAGTCCAGACGCTCACCGGTCTCAAGTACGACCTGACTAGCCGCAGTGTCTAAAGCTGCCACGGTGGTCCGTGTTCGCACCGTGATGTTTAAGTTGTCTGACATTGCATCAGCGGGTTGTGTGGCGAGTTGTTCAGGCTCGAATTTTTTGGTAAATCCCGTCGAAATCATGGGCTTTGAGTAGTTTTCGCCCCCATCACGAGTGATGAGCGTAATCGGCTGGTCGGCATCGACTTTTCTTATGGCGTTTGCAAGCCCATAGGCGGCCAATCCTGACCCAATAACGATGATTGGGTGCGAGGGCGCCGCGGACGCGCTGGCCGCGCTTTCGTCTTGTGTTTCTGCATCGTTATCGGTGCCGGGAACGAGTTCGAAGTCTTCCTTACCCACACCACAATCAGGACACGACCAGTCGTCAGGCACGTCGGCCCATTTTGTACCGGGTGGGATGCCATCATCAGGCCAGCCATCCTTTTCGTCATAGATTAACCCACAAACTATGCATTCCCACTGTGCCATGATGCTTCCTTCTAGACGTTGTGTGTACGGGCAGTGCCACTGCCGAGGAGTGCGCATACCATGCCGAAAATTAGCGCCGACGTCATCCACTTGTCGGACTAACGGCAAGGTAAATGCAAAATTGGTTACGACAGTGATGTTAGATCTGCAACACCCAATAAAGGCTTGTGGTGCTCAGGGCTGTCCACAGTACAAGAGCCATGGTGATGAGTCGCGGGCAGATGGTGCGTAAGACCTGCAGCGAAATCTGCGAACCGATCAGAAATAAAGCGAATGCGAAGAGGCTTTTACTGATGGTCGAAAAAGCGCCTGTGACTGCGCTGTCAAACTGAAAATAACCACCGATCAGGCTTGCTATAAAAAAACCCATGACGAACAGCGGGATACGAATGTGATTTGCCGTGACGCGCTTCATTGAGTAACTGGCGAGCAAAATGACGGGGATTAGCCAAAGTATTCGCAGAATTTTTAATGTGGCAGCCGTCTTCAACGCCTCTTCGCCGTAGGCTGACGCCGCGCCGACGACAGACGATGTGTCGTGTATTGCCATGGCGGCCCACATGCCAAACTGCTCCTGCGTTAAATCGAGCGCGGTACCGATCGCTGGAAACAGGAGAATGGCCAGTCCGTTTAATACGAAGATAATGGTCAGTACTTGTGCCACTTGCTGATCTTTGGCTTCAATGACAGGTGCCAGGGTTGCTACGGCAGTGCCACCGCAGACAGCGGTTCCTGTGATGAGTAATTTGCCACTGGTGTCGTCAGCGTACATCAGTTGAAGTAACACATAGCCGCATATTAGTGTTGCAAGCACCATGGTCGAGACCAAAGCCCCATTGGTGGACCCCAGTGTTATGACCTCTCGAAACGGCAAGGCTAAACCCAGAACAACGACACCAACCTGTAAGGCAATACGTGAGAGCTTAGAGCCGCTCGCTAGCGGTAGGGGTCCCAGCGTTACGGCGAGCGCAATGCCCAAAAAAAGGGCAATCGCGGCTTGCTGCCAATAGACAGATAGCGCGGCGGCTACCACAAACGATATATAGTTATGCGCTTTAGTCATACCCAGAGTATGACAGGTTTTTTACCGCTGTTAATCCTCCGAGACCTGATTTCCGATTCTGGGTCTCTGATACCCACAGAAGAGACTCACTCGCCTTCAGGTGCGCTAGATAAACGATACATGAGAATGGCTGCCCGCTTTATCGCTAACGCCATCGAATCGAGCTCGAGGCTCTCGTTGGGCGTATGGCCCCCTTTGCCGAGAGCACCCATGCCTGCGAGTGCATCGGTGTACGGCGCAACAAAGGAAATATCTGCAGCGCCTCGCCTGAGTGGATCCCAAATCTTCATCGGTCCCCGTCCGAGCGACTCATTCACTTCTGACAATCGGTCAGCGAGTTTACGGTTGCCATCGGATGGTGGCATGGGCGGATAGCTATCGACAAAGCTGATGCTCGCTTGGGTGTGCGGGAGGTTGTCTGCGACGATGTCGACCATTTCCGCTTTGGCTTTGGCGAGCTGGTCGAGGGATAGCGCTCGGATGCCGCCGTCGACAATAGCGACGCTGGGTACGACGTTGGTTTTGCCAAACGTGGTGCCACGGTTTTGCGTAGCGTCATAGTTGACAGCTGTACCCCCCTGGATGGTGCCTGCGTTGAAAGTTAGTCCATAGTCACCGCGGACCTCTTCGTAAAAGGTATTCAGGATTCGAGCGGCTTCGTTAATGGCGCCTGCACCAACACGGTCGCTGAACACGCCTGAGGAGTGCGCCTGGCGTCCAGTGACTTTGAGTGTCCAGCCGCTGGAACTTCGTCTCGCAATGGTGGCCCAATCTGAACCTTCCGACGTGATTGCCCCTTCAAACCCCAGAGTAATGTCTGCCCACTTACCCGCTTCGATCAGGTCTTTACGGCTGATAGAGAGCGGTTTGCCTGTCATTTCTTCATCACCCGTAAATGCGACAGTGACCGACATATCGTCTAGTGCGCCGATGTGTTGAAGGGCTTTGAGCGCATAAATTATGACCGCGTTACCGTCTTTCATGTCACTGATGCCGGGCCCTGTTGCGATATTGCCGGTGCGTGTAAATGCCTGAAAGTCATCATCAGACTCGAACACGGTGTCCAAATGACCGATCAGAAGTAATTTCTTGCCAGTGCCCTCTTTGCGTGCAAACAGGTGCCCGGCGCGGTTCATTTCGGGAGGCATCTCTATCCATTGCGTCTCGAGTCCCAATGCGTCCAATTCGGTGGACATGAGCCTACCCACAGCCCGGACACCCTCGTGATTCATGGTGCCACTCCCGATATTGACGGTCTCGGCAAGGAGCGAAATGGCACTTTCTTGATTGGCGTCTATCCACGCCACCATCGCTTGCTCTTTTTCCGATAGAGGGCTCGCTGAAGATATCGCACTACCAAACCCCAAAAGAATGAGCAGCAGAGCGGATCCGTAGTGTCTAGGTATCATAATGAGCGTCCTTTTTTGTCAGCGAATGTTGTATTGGGGTTTGTCGTGCCACCACAGTGTGGGCGGTGGTTTGGCGCCAGTAACTATTTCTCCGAGATCGCCTGCCCGGTATAGGCGTCCGTTGACCATGACGTGAGTAATCTGATCGGTCGCTTTGATATTGATTAATGGGTTTCCGTCGACTACCTGCAAGTCCGCTAACTTACCGGTCTCGATTGATCCTAAATCGGCATCCATACCGAGATAGGTTGCTGGATTTATCGTTGCCGTTGATAGCATTTGCATTGGGCTCATGCCGCCCTCAGCAAAGCTCCACATTTCCCAGTGGGTTGCGAGTCCCTCACGCTGTCCGTGAGCACCCGTATTGACCACAACGCCCAACTCCATTAGCTCTTTGGCCACAGCCGCGGCATCGTCATCGCGAAAGTCTGGCTCAGGTGCCGTGACCCGACGAACTGACCGAGGTTGCAACACAGTGGGCGGCACAAACCGGGAGAGGAGCGGATGCTTCCATACCTCCGTGTCGCGATAATATCGATCTTCCGATGTCAGCCCGCCGTAAGTAACCACGAGTGTTGGTGTATAGCCGACCTTGGTCTTAGACCAGAACTGACGAACATCGTCGTAAATCTTCAGCGTCGGAATATTGTGCTCAATGCCTGTGGAGCCGTCTGCAATGAGATTCATGTCCATGTTGTAAAGCGAACCGCCCTCGGCGACCACTAGCATGCTGGCGTCGCGAGCCGCCTCTATGACCATTTGGCGCTGTGCACGGCGTGGCTGATTGTAGTTTTTCACGCTGATTGCGCCTTGCGCCTTCAACCGATCAACAACCGCCTTGGCGTCATCTAAGGACTCTATCGGATCAAAGCCAGTGCTTTTTGCGCCATAAATAATCTCACCTGTTGAGAAAATCCTTGGTCCAAGCGTTTTTCCGGCACGCTGGTACTCTGCTGCGGGAAAGGCCTGTGCGGCACGACTTGACGGGTTATGGACTGTTGTGACGCCCAGCGCAAGGTGCGCAAGCAGGGACCAATTGTTCTGCGGGATTATGTCATCGCGACCGTAGGGGCCGTGTGCGTGGGCATCAATGTAACCGGGTAGCAGGGTCTTGCCTTCCAGATCGATACGCTTGGCCGCCGCTGGTATCTTCGTCTCATCATGTATTCCTACAAATGAAATGCGATTTCCCTCGACAATGACCATGCCATTGTCAATCGTATCGCGGTCAGCATTCATTGTGATGATTCGTGCGTTCGTTAAAGCAACGCTACCCTCTGGCTTGTCGGAGGGCACCGAGAGACTGAGATCGGCGAGCATTTCAGCTTGATTTTTGGCGGTACCCAAAGACGCATCAATCCGGTACTGCATAAAACGAGGTCCGATACTCCAAGTCAATGCTTGTCCATCGCGGCTCCACTTGATGAATTCGCCGCCCGAGGCACTGATGCGTTCAGTAGCGAACGCTGAGGGTCCTGAGTCTATATCCGCGACCGAGGACAGTGTTACTGATCTTCCTGTCGCGGGGAGGGCCGCAGCATACAGTCGACCAGCCTCTCTATAGGCAACGTGAGAACCTGTTGGCGAGATTTGAATAACGGTCGCCAAAGGCGATGTCGCGTGGGTCCGAATGGCCTTGCCGTCCAAGGTCATCGAGATTAAGTCTGTCGCAGCGTCATCGCTGCCCCGCCCGGTAGCGGTTCGCATCCGTTCTGTTGCGAAAATACGCTTGTTGGGTCCGAAGTGAGGAGATCGACCGCGTTCACTCACGAATTCGGCATGGTCCTCCCCGAGGGTATAGGTGTATATGCCCGGGTTGCTTCCCCAGTGCGGATTTGTAAGGGCGCTGCCGCTAAGCTTGGAGAATACGAGCATTTTGCCGTCTTCCGAGATATTCAGGTCAACGTAGTGTCCGGGCGTCGCGAGCACTGGCTTTGGCCGGCCACCGCGCGCACTGACCTTGAAGATGCCACCCAAGTCGCGATCTGACCAGGTTATAAAAAATACATCTTTCCCGTCGGGTGAAAATACAGGTGAAAGCTCATGACGGCTGCTGCTGTCGCGCGTCAAGCGTTCAGCATCTTGTCCGCTGCGCCGGATATAAAGGCGACCCATAGATTCGAAAACAATCGCATCACCGTTAGGGCTATGCGTGCCAAAGCGGGGCATAGTTGTCTCGAGCGTATCTGGTGCAACGTCGATGTCTGCCTCAACTGCAGCGTAAACAGACCGGGTATCCTTGACGCTAAAGGGAATATTGGATGTGGCGGCGGTGGCAATGTCTGCGCGCCAAATTTTTCCTTGCGACCAGTAAACAATGGCCTTTCCATCCGGTGTCCATGCCATGGTGGGGTAGGCGCCTTGCACTGCCCATGTTTCCTGCATATCCGGGTCAAGGTTATCTACCAGCATGGTTTGTTCGCCGGATTCGAGGTCCATGACAAATAACCGAGAAGCAGCCCTCACGCGCTTGACGAACGCGAGTAATTTTCCATCTGGTGAGGGGGTAGGACGAACGGCACCACCTGCGCCGCCCACGACAGTCTCAATCTCGCCGGTGCCTAAATCGTAGCGTTTAATAGCCATGACTTCACCGTTACTGTCCTCGTGGTAAATAAAGGTGTTGCCCGGGGTCGTGTTTTGGATAAAGAAGACTGATTTGCCGTCAGAACTGAAGGTCGGCTCTCCGAGTTCTTTTTGGAAAGCGGGACTCGGCCTTTCAACGAGGACTGAGCCGGTTAGATTGTGCTGGTCGTACTCTTGGTCCAGCTTAGCCTCATAGAGCCAAATTTCTCCAGTACCGAGTGAGCGCGAGGTCGTGAAATGTTTTTTGGCTGCGAGGTAGCCTCCAGAGGGATGCCAGCTCGGATTGTTTAAAAGTCTGAATGATTCGTGGGTTATTTGCTGTTTGTTGCCCGTGTTATCGAGCTCGACAGTCCAAATATTATCTGCGCCATTTCGATCGGACGTAAAAGCTAAAAAGCGTCCGTCCGGGCTATATTGTGGTTGCACTTCCCAAGCATGACCGCTGAGCAGGGGTACGGCTTCACCGCCTGTTATGGGCATCTCATAAATATCGCCTAGCAGATCAAATGCGATGCGCTGGCCATCGGGTGACACATCAAGATTCATCCATGTCCCCTCGTTAACCGAGAGTGGAATTATCTGTTGTGGTACCGAATAGTTCGGTGCTGAAACATCCCATGTTGGGGCACTTTCGAGTGCTGTATCCGTTTGAGCAGTTACCTGAACGGCTGACCAGGCGAAGAGCACTGCTGCTACCGCCTTGATCGATAGTACTTTCGAGGCGGACAAGCGGGATCTTGCGTTGCTTAGGTGCGTTGCTGATGAAGTGTCAGCTGAACGGGAAAAATAAGTCATATGCATCCATTGTGGACTTGCGATTGCGCGTGTTTGTTGGGCGTTGCGTTGCTTAAGTATCGATATAATAGTTAACACACTGGCCGAGTATTTTCGACTTCTGTATAGCTAGTTATAGTGCTCTTTGCGCTATCTGGTTTAGACGAGGCTGCGATAGGAAATGGGGTAGTGATTGTTGAGCGCGCTGCGCCAAAAGTGCGGACGCTACGCGGAACATAGCGGCACCGAGAGGATCGCATGATGCTCATCGCGGCTCCCGGCGCGTAATTTGCGCGATGGCTGCGTGATGTCGCTGTTTCTATTGACGATGGGGCAGGACTATTAAATTTTGTGAGGGGGCTTGATGCTGACGATAACTGACTGGACTGTCGTGATTACCTATCTCGCAGCACTTGTTTCGATAAGTGGGTACCTGTCGCGACAACAAGAGACAGTCGAGGATTACTTTGTTGCCAGTAATACTGCCGGCCCCGTCAGTATTGCTCTTTCAGTGATGGCCACCCAATGCTCGACCAATAGCATCCTGGGCGCGCCAGCCTTTGTCGCATTTGTCGTTGGGGGCGGATTGGTGTGGCTGCAGTATGAGTTGGCCTTGCCGCTGGCCATGATCTTCATTGCCGTGTTTATGATCCCTATCTTTCACCGACAGCGCCTGGTCTCGGTCTACCTGTATTTGGGTCGTCGGTTTGATGAAAAGACGCAGTTATTGATTAGCGGCATGTTCCAGTTATCGCGTGCCGCGGTTGCCGGTATTACCGTCTATGGCGTGGCGAGCATGATATCAATTATGACTGGACTCGCCTTTGCCCAGTCGGTTCTGTTATTCGGGTTGATCACCATCATCTACGATGTGCTGGGTGGTATTCGCGCGGTCATCATCAGTGATGTTGTACAAATGGTGATCTTGACTGGTGTCTTAGGATATCTAGCCGCACTGCTTATTGGCGGAGCCGGTGGCCTTGCAGGCATGCTCGAGCAACTTAGCCCTGACCGCACTGCGGCGCTGTCATTTCGGCATCACGGGCTCGGTGACGGCCACGATTTTGCCTTTCTGCCCATGCTGATCGGTGGCTTTTTTCTTTACGTGGCCTACTACGGCTGTGATCAAAGTCAGGTGCAGCGACAATTGTGTGCTGCCTCGCAAGATGACAGTCAGAAGGTGTTGCTCATCAACGGACTTTTGCGTTTCCCGTTGGTGCTGTTGTACTGCTTGATTGGCGCGGGGCTCGCTGTCTATGCGGGAGCGCATCCTGACTTCCTTCCGTCGCTTCCCGTGGTAAACGAGGCACCAAACTTCAATATGGCGCTACCGGCCCTGCTCACCCGTGAGCTGCCTGTGGGCCTGGTCGGTCTTGCGGTCGTCGCCTTGCTGGCTGCGGCCATGTCATCACTCGATTCGGTGATCAATAGCCTATCTGCAACAACCCTGAAAGATTTTATTAAGCCTTGGATGGGGGACCGAATCGACACTCCGGCACAGGAACTCCTGTGGGGGAGGGCACTGACAGTGGCTTGGGGGATGTTTGCGCTCATTACGGCGTTCTTTGTCGATGACATAGCATCGACGGTGCTGGTGGCGGTTAACAAGATAGGATCACTTATCAACGGTCCTATCCTAGGTGTTTTTTTGCTGGGCTTACTGACACACAGGGCTACTGGTCCGGGGGCACGGGCTGGATTCGTCGCAGGGTTGTCAGTCAATGTGGTTCTTTGGGTGGCTCTGCCATCCGTATCGTGGCTGTGGTGGAATGTCATTGGACTGGGGGCCACCATGGCCGTGGGCTTGATATTTAGTCGCGACGCCAATTCAGCGTCAGTAAGTCCGGATCTCATTTGGAGTCCTCGGGCTTATCAAGAGGTTGGCTTTTCGCGAAGTTGGACTCCCGCATACGTTGCCTTATTCGTGTGGACCCTTATGTTATTCGCCGTGCTCTTGTGGTTTGGCATGCGTTAGTCGCGGACACGCTCGCTTGTGCACCGATGGCACTGCTGCGTTGAGGGCTCTTAATGTCGCTGAGGGCTCTTAATGTCGCTGAGGGCTCTTAACGTCGCAAGGTCGCGGAGGGCTCGCAATATTGCTTAGATAATGGTTTCATCGCGCTGGCCCGAGGCGCCAGGACAGACAAGTACTCATTCACCCGCTTGACCATTAGGGCGGCTAATTAAAAGAGCAATGAGAGCTTTTGAAAGATGGCGCGCCCGGCACGATTCGAACGTGCGACCCCCTGATTCGTAGTCAGGTACTCTATCCAGCTGAGCTACGGGCGCGGAGGTCGCCATCATACGCGAGAGCACTGCTTTTTCAAGTCCGTCATGAAGTAGGAGCCGCCTCGGCATCCGATGAATTGTCTTGGGTCTACACGGTCGTACTTGCTCGCTATCGCGACTCTGTCTAAGGTGACGGTAGTCTGTATTAAAAGGGTAATGCAATGCCGGTCATGACCTTGCCGCAAATAGAAGAACTGTGTCGGGATGCCTTACTAAGGGCGGGCGCAAGCTCTGAACAAGCTACCATTGTTGCCGCCGAAATAGCCGATGCTGAGGCCGAGGGTATCCGCAACGTGGGACTGGGTTATATGCACCTGTACCTGAAACATCTGAAGGTCGGTAAAGTTAACCCTAAAGCCGCCCCGAAGGTAGTGAAAACCTCCGCGGCGAGTACGGTGATTGATGGTGATTTTGGGTTTTGTCATCACGCCTATCTTGTCGGAGAGTCCCGTCTAATCGACACGGCCCGCGAGCAAGGGGTGGGCCTGATGTCGATATATCAGTCCTCCTCCGCGGGTGTCCTGGGTTGGTTTGTCCGACGCTTAGCGCAGCAGGGGTTAGTATCTTTGATGTTTGCGAACAGCTCTAAAGCTGTGGCCGCGCATGGGGGTAAAGTACCGTTTTTTGGCACCAATCCATTTGCATTTGGCGCGCCGCGCCATTTGCAAGAGCCCTTGGTTGTCGATATGGCCACGGCCTCGACAGCCCGTGTGAATCTCGTTAAGGCGGCTGCCGAAGGTAGGTCCATCGAGCCCGGGCATGCAATCGATGCCCAGGGTAACCCAACAACCGATCCGGCCGCGGGATTAAAAGGCGCTCAGTTGCCCGTTGGCGGCCCCAAGGGCTTCGGTTTAGGGCTGATGGTGGACATTCTCGGCGGTGTGCTGACAGGTAGTAATTGTTCGTTTGAGGCGTCGATGTTCGCGACCACAGAAGGCGGTCCACCCAATGTGGGACAAACCATTATTGCAATGGACCCATCGTTTTTTAGCGATGATTTTGTTCCACATTTAGAAGCTATGATCAGTGAGCTTACTCGCGATAACGACGTTCGCGTTCCCGGGGAACGCAGAGCCGGGTTGCGACGGCGCCATGAAAAAGAAGGCGTCGATGTGCCGACAACGTTGCTGGAGCAAATTAATGCTCTGGCCGACGCTTGACGCGTTTACCGCACCGGTCTTATCTAAACAAACTCATCGCGTGCATCGAGCAGGACCTCCAGCGCGTATTCGGCAAGAGAGTGGTCGACAAATAACGAAAACACATCGTGTCCCGCCATCTCATGACGCGCGATAATACAATTGATCAAAGCCATCTGCGTTTGAGCGACGGTGCCGGTAGCGAATGCATTGTCCGAGAGGTCAACCCCGCATAGCTTGGCCATCATACTGCTCTTAAGCTCGCCCGTTACGACTAACCAGCAGTGACTACTTTGGCAGAATAGTGGATAAACATCTTTGTCGACTGCGGTTGTGCTGATAGAGATCGAGAGTGCGTCTCGCGTGGGCTCTAATAGCCAGAACTCACGCTGACTGAGTGCCATCACAAAACCACGATCCTCTGTTTGTAGGATTTCATTGGGATGTGCTGGAACCGACCAGCCGGCTTCTATCAATAGGCTGCGCGCTTGTGCGCCTCTCAGCCCTGACCGATGTCGGGTTGTGTAATCCGCAATCGAAATAGCGCCGTCATAGACTTGCCCACCCAGAGGCGAGACGTTGAACATAGTCTCAGTCATAGCGTTTGCCTAGCATTGTTAGGGTCGTAGAACGGCGTCGTCACGACGACTGGCCGAACATGAATGTCGTTGTCAGTTCGGATAATGATGGTGGATCCCACTGCGCTGTCGCTTGGATGAACATAAGCTAAACCAATGATTTTGTTCATTGTCGGCGAGTATTCGCATGAGGTGACTGATCCCACGATGTTGCCATCGTGAATGACGAGGTGTCCTTCTTTGGGCTGAGGACTCGAGGTACCCAACTCAAAGCCCACCAATTGTCTCGTCAGCGGATGTTTGGAGAGGATATCGACGCTTTTATTTCCGACAAAAAACGCTTTTTTCTGCGCTACGGCCCAGCGCAACGCGACTTCATCGGGATGTGTCATGCCGTCTGTATCCTGGCCCACAATAAGGTGTCCCTTCTCTAGGCGTAACAGTCGCTGAGCCTCCACACCGAATGGACGAATACCATGGGCCTCGCCCGCTGTCATGAGCTGATCCCACAGTTCACCGATGAGCGGAGAGGGTGCATGTAGTTCGAAACCTAATTCCCCCACAAAGCCGACACGCATCATTCTTACCGGTAAGCCTGCGACATAGGCTTCTTTACAGGCAAGATAGGGAAAGTCATGGGCATTGAGGTCCACAGAACAACCCGCGGTCTCGATGACCTTTCTAGAGAGGGGCCCGGCCACGTTGACCGCGCTGAACGCGCTGGTGACGTTGGCGATGTCAAGATCGAGCCGCCACTGTGCGTTCCACTTCAGCATGTCTCGATATACCTGATCTACACCACTGGTCGTTGCCGTGACGTAGTAGTGATTTTCGCCCAGACGCGCTGCCACACCGTCGTCGCTAACCACACCTTGTTCACTGGTCAAAACGGCGTAGCGGGTTTTCCCAATGGGTTGCTTGATGAAGCCGAAGGTGTAAACGCGATTCATGAACTCTGCAGCATCTGGGCCACGAAGTTCAATGCCACCAAGGGTACTGACATCAATTATACCTACACGTGTTCGAACGGCACTGACTTCAGCTTCGATCAGTGATTTACGGCGTTCGGTACCGCCATAAAATGCGGGGCGCTGCCATACGCCAGCGGGCATCATGTGGGCACCAAGTGCTACATGTCGGTGGTGTAGCGGTGAGCGGCGTATGGGATGGAAACGGCGTCCCGCAAGCAATCCTAAGGGCTCTGGTGTTAACGGCGGCCTGGCCGTGGTTACGCCCGTTTCAGTCACGGTTCGATCCGTGGTGGCAGCAACAAGGCGTGCGGTTGGAAGCGCAGAGTGGCGGCCCTGAGAGGGCCCCATTCCGACTGTTGAAAAGCGCTTAACCAGTTGGATATCACGGTAACCCATGCGGGTTGTGTTGACGATGTCTTTGATTTGTAGATCTTCATCGAAGTCTACAAATTCTCGGCCGTCTGGGTGTTTTACAAATGGCCAAGGGTGATTGACCCGCTGATGACAGACGTTCGGCTCATCGGCCTCCACGCTCATACCCAGACCGCGGAGCGCGGCTCTAGCCGCGTTTTGCCCATCCGTTTCAACAGTGTCTAATGCAAACATGCTGTTTACGCTGCCTGCAATGTGCATTCCAGCGGGTAAGTTCTGAAGGGAAAATTGCGCCGTCTCGTCGTCATAGTTCAGTACCGCACCCCCTTGGCACGCTAGTTGATAGGCTGGCATGAAGCCCACTGACATCGCCAGTATGCCGCATTTGATAGTTGCGACCTTTTCTCCAATCCCGTCTGTTTGGTCCAAGCGATGGATGACGATTTTTGCAAGCTCAAGTCCCAGGGTAGTCGCACTCGCCTCAAAGACGGCACAGTGTTTATAAATGGGGATGCCCCGATTCTCGGCATGGATGGCTAGCGCTGGATCATCACAGTGCTCGCGAAGATCGACAATGGCGCTGACATGAGCACCCGCATCCTGACTGCTGAAGGCCGTTTGGTAGGCGAGATCATTGCCCGCCAATACAACGACGGGTCTCTTGCTGACCACGCCGTACAGTCTAATTAAGCGATCGAGCGCACTGCACATCATTACGCCTGGGAGGTCGTTGTGTCTGAATACAGCGTGCTGCTCGCTGGAGCCCGTTGCGAGGATGGTTTGTTTGGCTCTCACCTTTAGGAGTCGACCACTGGTGAGTACCGGTAAGTAGTGATCGCTAAACCATGCATTGCAGGTGGCTGATACGAGTACCCGGATGTTCTGGTGCTCGTATACTGCCTGAATTAGTTCATCGCGGCGGAGTTGAGTTGCCGTCATATCACCATTGAAAGCATGGTAGCTGAGCGAGCCACCCAAATAGGGCTCCTGTTCGATGAGCATTACGCGAGCGCCAGCCTCGGCTGCGGAGAGGGCCGCGTTGAGACCCGCCGGTCCGCCACCAACGACCGCTATATCGCAAAAAGCGTAAACCTTGTCGTTGTAGGGGGCAGACACACTGAGATTGCTGACACCCAGTCCGGCAGCGCTTCTGACAAGCGGTTCCCACCATCGCCAGCTGCCGCTAGGCTTAAAAAACGCCTTATAATAAAAGCCCACGGGCAGAAAGCGTCCAAACCAATCGAGCAGTCGTGATAAGTCGAATCTCAGCCATCCCGTGTAGTGTTGTGCCGATACTCGCAAATCCTCTTCGACCTCTAGGCGATCTGCGAGTACATTCGGGGTATTGGGTGTCTGAACTAGGGTGTTTGCGTCCTGCCCACAGAGCGTCAATGGCCCGCGCGGTCGATGGTATTTGAAGGAGCGTGACTGGAGCCAAATATCATTGGCTAAGAGCGCGGAGGTGACCGAGTCACCATGCAGTCCCGTGACAACAGTGCCGTCAAAAGTAAACTGCTTTGATCTGGTTACGTCGATCCATTGCCCAACGTACTGCGTTTTTATGCGCGTCATAACGGGGCCTCTGGCGACGAAAAGTCCACTCGCTGCGTAAATAGTTCGTCCGCCGGAAATGTTCGTATTATTTCGTCAGTGGCATTATGACGCTCCGCTATAAACCAATAACTGCTTGGGCTGTGCAACCACCACTCCAAGACGACACCGATATTAGTCTCCTCGTAAAACACGTACGCCGCCCACTCGCGGTCGGAAGCGGTCGCAGTATCCGGCATTCTCTTTACTTGGCCACCGTAAACGAATTCGCTGATATTTCTGGGCCCATTGAGTGGGCAGGTTAGTATCTTCATAGTCTTACCTAATGACTCGCCGCGGTTGCGCCCATTTCGTTGACTTGTTCAAAGCGGTTAAACCGGTCTAGCTCAAAGGGTTGAATGAGTTCGGGGACTTTGCCACCACTGGCCACGAGTTCTGCCATTGTTTTTCCGCAAATTGGCGTTGCTTTGAAGCCCCACGTGCCCCAGCCCGCATCGAGGTAATAGTTGTCCAGTGGGCTTAACCCCATGATAGGACTGTAATCGCTGGTCATATCCGTGATGCCCGCCCACTGCCGCAGCAGCCGCATCTCACTGAGAAACGGAAACATCTCTACGGCACTGGAGATGAGACTCTCCTTGAGGGGCAGGGTGGCGCGGCTGTTGTAGAGCGGATAGGGATCGGAACCGCCGCCGATAACGATTTCGCCCCGGCTTGTCTGCTGCACATAGCAGTGGAGTGCCGATGAGCTGACCAGAGGCGTAAGAAAGGGCTTGACCGGGAGTGTAACCATTGCCTGAAGCGGGTAGGCTACAAGGGGCAAACGAAACCCCGCCTTTTCAGCTAGCAGTGCACTGTGCCCCGCAACGGCTTGAATAACTGCACCCGCACCGATGCTGCCTCGGTTGGTTTTGACACCGGTGACGCGACTACCTTCGGTTATAATTCCGGTGACTTCCGTCAGCTGGTGTAACTGGGCACCCCGCTGTGTTGCGCCCCGTGCATAGCCCCACGCCACGGCATCGTGGCGAGCGGTGGCGCCGTCCTTGTGCCACAGGCCAGCTAAAACGGGCAGGTTTGCCGGATTAAGATTGAGCATGGGGACCAGTTTGGCAATATCGTCGGGACTGATCAGCTCAGTTCTGCCGCCAAAATGTTTGTTCACCTCAGCGCGCTGACGAAAGGCACGCACTGTAGCGTCAGTGTGCGCAAGCGTGAGTTGGCCTCGCTGCGAGTACATAATGTTGAAATCAAACTCGTTCGAGAGATTCTCGTAGAGCTTTACTGACGCACTGTAAAATTTTACACCTTCAGGCGTGAGGTAATTCGAGCGAATGACGGCTGTATTTCTGGCGGTATTGCCCCCGCCTAAATAGCCCTTGTCGAGTACGGCAACGTTGGTAATGCCGTGGTACTTTGCAAGATAATAAGCCGTTGCTACGCCGTGACCGCCCCCACCAATGATGACCACATCGTAGTGTGGCTTGAGATCAGACGGAGCGGGAATATCAGCCTCGGCTTCGAAGGGATAGTCTCGTTTAAATCCATATTTTAAAAGCCCTAATGGCATGGTGCTGCGCCTCTCTGTGAGATACCCGCTGGTGCGTCTAAAACTCGTACAGCTGCCACTAAGCAATCGCAAATCATCGCCTGTTGACCAAGGCAAATATGCCCCAAAGCGATGGCAAGAGAATAAGTGATACTGGCACAGCGGTAACCACTATAAAGCTCTGTAGACGTCCAATCCCACCCTCTGGTCCGGCAACAAGGATCATTGCCGTCGCGCCCATAGCGAGCCCCCAGAAGACGCGCAGCCATGTGGGGGGATTATCGCTTCCGCTGCTGACCACGGACAGGCTATAGGTCATGGAGTCCCCCGTTGTTGCAACAAACAAAGCGGTCAACAAAAGAAACGCTGGCGATAAGACCTCGCTCAGTGGCATCGCTTCTGTGATCGCCAGTAATACTGCGGGTAGATTAAACCCTTCAAAGGCTGTCGTGATGCTCCCTGGTCGCTGTTGCTCCAACCCTAAGCCGGTTCCACCGAGTATGGAAAACCAAGCCATGGTGATCAGAGGCGCAACGATGGATAGCAACACAATAATGTCACGGATGCGGCGCCCTCGACTTACGCGCGCAATGAAGATAGCCATCATCGGTCCGTAGCCAATAAACCACCCCCAGAAAAACAGTGTCCAGGGAGAGAGCCAACCGGGGTCGCCGAAAAAGCCGGCATCTCCGCGAAATAAGGCCAAGTGACCAAACCACGAAAGATGGGTGGACAAGCCATCTAAAAATCCTTGGGCAATCAGCTGAGTCGGTCCGACGAGCAATAAAAAGAGTAGCAGCGTGGCTCCCAAAATAATATTGGCGCGGCTGAGCCACTGTATGCCGCGGTGCATGCCCGTCACGGCTGAAATAAGATAAAGCGACATCAGCGCGGCAATGGTGAGGATTTGAATGGCCTTGGTGTCAGGGCTACCGTACAGCTCGCTGAGTCCGTAGCTGACTTGTAGGCCTAGAAAGCCGATCGGACCCACGGTGCCAGCAAAAACGGCGATCACGGCGACAATGTCAGTCATAT
>CAJYAI010000002.1 GCA_913064725.1 uncultured Alteromonadaceae bacterium
GCTCATTTACAGTGAGCATAATTACGCTATCTCTGGAGCCTCAAGTGTTGTTCTCAACGGTGAGACGCTTGCTGAGCGGCAGCGGGCAGGGGCGTTTACGGTCATAGAGATTTTGCCAGACAGCGTGATACTGCGTTGGCGCGAAACCGTGTTTCGAGTGCGGGCTCGTAACAGTTGGATCAATCTGTAGTCACGGCCAGTAAAAAGCCAAAATCCCAAGACCCAAGACCCAAGACCCAAGACCCAAGACCCAAGACCCGGCCGAGACCCGAGACCCGAAACCCAAGGTTTCATAGCCGAGGCAAATTAAGGTGCTGGGTTGGGAATCGCTTGCTGTATAGCTTCGATGGCCTTTAGAACGTCTTTACTGAGCACGACATCGAGGCTGTCAATATTCATTTTTAGCTGCTCCATCGTGGTCGCGCCAATGATATTAGAGAGCAAAAAGGGACGCGTATTGACGAAGGCCAGCGCCATATGCGTGGGGTTTAGCCCATGGTCATCGGCCAGCTGCAGGTAACGTTCTGTCGCCTCGAGGGTTTCTCGACCATCGTATCGGGTAAAGCGCTCAAACACCGCCATTCGTGAGTCGTGTGGCATGGCTCCGTGTCTGTATTTGCCCGTAAGCAGGCCCATACCCAGCGGTGAGTAGGCCAATAGGCCAACATCTTCTCTGTGCGATACCTCTGCCATGGCAATTTCATAGGTGCGATTGAGCAGGCTGTAGGGATTTTGGATGCTTTCAACTCTGGGTAATCCCGCTTGGTCAGCTAAGTTTAAGAACGTCATTGTCCCCCAGGGCGTCTCGTTGGATAGGCCTATGGTTCGAATCTTCCCCGATGTCACTAGTTCTTCTAGTGCGCGCAGCGTTTCTTCAATCGGTGTTTCGGGTTGTTCCCGATGGTAGTAGCCGCGCTGACCAAAAAAATTGGTATACCGATCTGGCCAATGGAGTTGGTAGAGGTCAATGCAGTCCGTTTGTAGACGCTTCAATGAGCCGTTTAGCGCTTCGATTAACTGTATTCTTGTGAAACGCGGCCCGCCTCTCAGATAGTGAAACTCGGGGTTGGGCCCTGCGGCTTTTGTCGCCAGTACATAGTGGTCACGCAATCCGGTCTTTTTGAACCACGAGCCTATGTACTCTTCAGTCCGGCCCTGTGTTTCCGCTTTTGGCGGAACGGGATACATCTCGGCCGCGTCAAGCATGTTGATGCCTCGATCCAAGGCATACGATATCTGTTCATGCGCCTGGGCCTCACTGTTTTGTTGCCCCCAGGTCATGGTTCCAAGACAGATCTTGGAGACCTCTCGACCATTAATAGCTCGTAATGTCATCGCTCCAGCTCCAAATAGCGCATCATGGCCTGATAAATGTCACGTTGATGCATAAACGGTTTTAGTACGGTCCGGCCCTCGGCATTTGCGAATAGAGGGACGTTCACACCGGTGTGTTCTTCCGAGTCAATGTTGTTGGTAGCATAATTTATGCGCATCACACCGCCCTCGGGTGTTGCCACTCGTGCCACTTTGCCAGGGCTGTACACCGGTATCGGTAAATACTTGTATAGCGTTGGGTCAGGAACAATTTGCGCGGCTTGCCCGTGATCGGCTGTGACGATAATGAGGGTGTTAGGGTGTTCTTGCGCGTAAACTAGAGCAACTTTTAACGACGCTTCAAGCTGTTCAATTTCACCAATCGAGCCGCAAGGATCTCGCTCATGGGCGCGCTTGTCGATCGACGCCGATTCGATCGTTAAAAAGAAGCCTTTATCGTTGTCACGTGAAAGGTGATCAATGGCATAGCGTGTCATCGCCTCGAGCGAAGGCATACCGGCAAACTCGGGATTGGCCTCGCAGCGTATAATTTCAGGCTGCGTTACAGAGCCGATCATGTCATAGATATGATTCAGCCAGCTCCGCTTCATCGATTCGGCAGTGCGGCCCTCTGATCCCCGCCACTTCACGGGCATGGTGTCCTCAGAGAAGAGCCCTATGACCCTGCCCGGGTGGCTGCCGCGTAGGTCTGCTGCGTCTGATAGGAACGTCACGCCAGCTACCGTGGCAAGCGTTCGCGCCGATGGTTGCGATCCATACTGTGGAGTAAAATGCTCTTCGCCCCCGCCAAGGATGACATCAACCTGGCTTGTCGCAAGTTGCTCGGCAATCGAGCCTAAGCCGCCATTTTCGACCAGATCCTCTGGACAGCCATCAAAGGTCACACCGTATTTTTTACCACCATGTATTGTCATAGGGCTCTCGCAAGCTCTTACCGCGACATGCGCTGCAAAGGCTGCGGGTGTCGCGTCGGTGACAGAGGCGGTGCTGACGATGCCGGTTTTGTATCCGTCCGCTGCGGCAGCCTCGAGAACCGTCGGTACGACTGTGTTATTGCCATCCTTGCCGACGCGTCCTATTTGCGTCACGGCACCTGTGGCTAATGAGGTCGCGGTATTAGCAGAATCCGCAACATAGAGCGGATTGCCCTCGCTATCGATTGTCTCCACCTGCACAGCGCCCCTTACAGAGAGTTCATCGAGCAAGAGGCTGCCAGATTGGCCCGCAAGATAATTACGTCCCATGGTCACATGGGTATCGTCAAATCCATCGCCCACGATCAGGATGACCGAACGCGGACTAGCGTGGATCGGGCTCGATAGTAACCAGGTGCAGGCGAGTGCTGTAAGAATCAGTGATCGCATCGTGGAATGCCTTTTAGGGTGTCGGGCTTGGGTGTTTTCGTGCCAAGAGAATAAACGCAATACGACGTGATAAACACCCCGACGATGTGACAGTTTTTTAAGGCGGGTGGGTCGCGGGCCAAGCCACAATGTGACAAAATTCAACATCAAAATAATACTGAGGTATCACCGTGTTCAATTTATCCAATAGCGCCCGCTGCGTCACGCTGCTGGCGCTAACAAGCTTTAGTGCGCCCAGTTTTGCATCAGATACCGGGCACACGGCCTGGATGCTGACAGCGACTGCGTTGGTACTATTTATGACGATCCCCGGCTTGTCACTGTTTTACGCGGGTTTGGTGCGGGCAAAAAATGTGTTGTCAGTGTTGATGCAGTGCTTTGCAATCACAGGCCTGATGTCACTGCTGTGGTTTTTTGCCGGCTACACGATAGCTTTCGGTACCGATGGGGTCGATCCGGGCCCTTATGTTGGTGACATGGGTAATCTATTCCTAGCCAATGTGTCGATGGATAGCATGAGAAATGGCATTCCTGAAGCCTTGTTTGTCATGTTCCAAATGACCTTTGCGGTGATTACCCCGGCACTCATTGTCGGTGGTTTTGCTGAGCGCATGAAGTTTTCTGCAATGCTGCTTTTCAGCGCAGCCTGGATGCTCCTTGTGTACGCACCCGTGTGTCACTGGGTATGGGGTGGCGGCTGGCTCGGTAGCATGGGATTGCAAGATTTTGCGGGTGGAACGGTGGTTCATATCACAGCAGGCGTGGCGGCGTTAGTAGCCGCTGTGATGATGGGGTCGCGAAAAGGATTTGGATCGACCGCTATGCCTCCGCATAATCTCACCATCACCGTCACGGGCGCAGGTATGTTGTGGGTCGGATGGTTTGGCTTTAACGCAGGGTCTGCGCTAGCTGCCGACAATAGTGCCGCGATGGCCATGTTGGTAACGCATTTGAGTGCCGCCTGTGGCTCTTTAGCGTGGATGACCATGGAGTGGCTTCGACATGGTAAGCCCTCGGTGTTGGGCATCGTGACTGGGATGGTCGCAGGTCTGGGTACGATAACGCCCGCCTCGGGCTCTGTCGGTCCTGCCGCCGCGGTGGTTATTGGACTTACAGCAGGTGTTGTTTGCTATTTCGCAACGATTACCCTCAAGAACACCTTAAAAATCGACGATAGTTTGGATGTCTTCCCGGTTCACGGCGTCGGGGGCATGCTGGGCACCCTCTTGATTGGTGTATTTGCAGCGCCGTCCATTGGCATTTTCAGTGGCAATGGCTTCTCAGAGGGTGTCTCGTCAATGGGCGGTCAGCTCTACATCCAATTCTATGGTGTTGTGGTCACGTTTGTATTCACTGTGATTGCTAGCTGGATTTTGCTCAAAGTCGTCGATCAGCTAGTGGGCCTGCGGGTGGATGAGGACGAAGAGACCGAGGGTCTCGATCTCGTATTACACGATGAGCGTGGATACGATCTCTGAGTTAATTTGGTAAGGGGCGTTGCTCAGTTGAGGTCTTTTGAGACTTTTACTTTAATGCCCAGTTTTTCAAAAGCCGGTTTTGACTCGGATATTTCCCAAATCGTCAGTGGAAATTCGTCCTGCCACCGCTCTGAGAAATGCACTTTTAACTTGTCGTCTTTGGCGTTTGCGGTAAAGGTCGGTTGCACATTGGATGTGCCCGCGTGTTTTAGAATCACCGCTAGTCGCAGTATGACGAGCATGCGGGCGAATTTATCCCGCTGCTTATTGGGGATATCGTCGAAGAGGTAGGAGGGTAGTTTGCCGCGGTGTCCACGTAAAAGCCGACTCATGGTGAGCTGATCTCCCTGTGAGAAGCCAGGCATATCCGAGTTTTCGACGACGTACGCCGCGTGCCGATTGTAATGTTTCTGGGAGATGGCAATGCCGATCTCATGGAGGCGGGCCGACCAAACCAATAACTCGATGTCACTGTCTGACAAGCTCCATGAGCTCGCAGTTTGGGATGCCAAATGCCGTGCATAAAGGCCAACCGTCTCGGCCGTAGCGATGTCCACTGAATAGCGTTGCTGCATGGCTTGGATCGTTCTCTCTCGAACATCTTCATGCCTCAGCCTTCCCATCAGGTCATAGATTACTCCCTCTCGGAGTGCGCCTGCGGAAGTTCGCATCGTGTCTACACCAAGGACATCAAAAATCGCACTCGTGATGGCGACTCCTGCGGTAATTACGCCTCTACGCCGCTCATTGAGGCCCTCTAGATCAATGTCCTCAAAAGAGTCAAAACTCAGTAATGCTTTGCGAAGCTTTTTGAGCGACTTCGAGTCAATGCCTTCACTCCGCCATCCAGCAGACGTGATGAGCAGTTCGATCGCCTGGAGTGTCCCCGATGATCCGACAGCCTCGGCCCAGTGACTGTGTTTAAAATTCCGGCGAATATGCGAGATCTCCAGACTCGCTTGATCATAGGCCTTTACGAATCGTTCCTTTGTGATCTTGCCGTCGGAGAAAAATCTATCCGAGTAGCTTACACAGCCAAGTTGTAAGCTCTCGAGTCGCCGAGGCTCAAATCGCTGTCCAAGAATGAACTCCGTACTGCCGCCACCAATATCGACCACTAGGCGGCTCTTTTCGTCATCGGAAAGGGTATGCGCTACGCCCAGATACACAAGCCGCGCTTCCTCACGGCCGTAGATCACCTCGACAGGAGCCCCGAGAATGGCCTCCGCTGGTTCCGTGAACTCATTGCGATTCCAGGCTTGCCGCAATGCGTTGGTTCCCACAGCACGAATCTGTGTCGGCTTGACGGAGCTGAGTAATTGCTGAAAGCGCTCTAGGCACACCAAGCCCCTGTCGATGGCCTCAGATGTCAGCAAATGATTTTTAAGTTCTTTACCTAGCTGTACTTTTTCAGCGAGCACATGCAGTGGCCGAATTTCACCATGCTCTAGACGGGCTACGATCAAATGAAAGGAGTTACTGCCGATATCGATTGCCGCGTAAACGGGATCACTGCCTGAATCTGTCTCGGTTGGTATGACGGAAAGATCAAGTTTCACGGTGAGTCCAAGTACAGCGTATTGTCGCAGAATAAATCAATCTGATGAGCATGGTTAGTCCACGTCGCTCCCAATGGGATTAAATTGGCGTGGCACACGCTCAGTGATTCGTGTGCAGAGCTCATACCCGATGGTGCTGCAGTGACGGGCTATGGTGTCGACAGAGGGGTTGCTACCCCACAGTACAATCCTGTCACCCACATTGAGGCTCGCTTGATCCGTGATGTCCGCGGTAATCATATCCATCGATACGGTGCCTATCAGCGGGATGTGACCTGAAGCTGAGCCCAGTGGCGTACCGTTTCTTGCTGAGCGCGGATAGCCATCGGCATAGCCAACGGGAATGGTTGCGATGCGGGTCGGACGCTCAGCTACCCATCGGCCGCCATAGCCAACAGACTCGCCAGCCGCAATGCTGCGAATACTGGCGATGCGAGACTCAAACTGCATCACGGGCTTGAGCGGTGATAGGTGCGCCGCGTCAATGAGGGAACCACCGTAGAGTGAATAGCCCAGCCTGACCCAAGTCTCTGCTGGGCCGATGTTACCTACCGTAGCGGCCGAATTTGAAAAGCTGCCTTGGTTGTTGTGGCCATGACCAGCCTCGTTCACTGCACGCCAGCGATCAAGCTGTTTTGCTGTCAGCGCCGATTGCGACGACTCCGCATCCGCAAAGTGACTCATTAAAACCGTTTCTGTTACGCCGAGCTGGCTCAGTCGAGCCTGTATAGCAGGCATCTCTTCCGGCATAAAACCAAGGCGGTGCATGCCCGTATCGCACTTAATCCAAACCTGCTCGAACTCACAACGTTTCTGACTGAGCCAATCCAGGTGGTGGTGGCTGGACAGAGCCGGCCAGAGTGATGCAGCTGACATCACTGACAGATCTTCGAGGGTATGCGGTCCTTGGAGCACCAAAATGGGTGTATCGATACCTGCACTTCGCAACGTCAGTGCTTCTTCCGTGAAGGCTACGGCAAAGGCATCGACCAGCGGCGATAGCGTTTGCGCGCAGTCGACAGCGCCATGACCGTAGGCGTCGGCCTTCACAACGGCCATTACTTTACGAGAGCCCGCTTGCAAGCGCAGCGTCGACGCGTTGCGGCGCAATGCGGCTAAATCAATGGTAACGCGGGTTGGGCGACTCATTCGAAGTGATCAAATCGATGCTCGTCGAACAGCGTTTGTGCCCGAGACCAGATTGGCCCGGGCGCGCCGTTCCCTACGGATTGGCCATCGATGCTCACAATCGGTTCCAGCTCTTTAGTTGAGCTACTCAACCAAACCTCATCAGCGTCAAATACCGCATCGCGGCTCAGGTGTTCCTCTCGGACAGTAAATTCGCTGTGCTCGCGCAGAATCACGAGAGCCATATCACGTGTCACGCCTGCGAGCTTATGCCGATCTAACGGTGGCGTGCTGACTGTCTCTCCCTTGACCACAAACACGTTGCAAGCAGCGGCCTCTGTTAGTTGATCACAGTCGTCAAATAATAAGGTCTCGCCAGCGCCGCTGTTCACCCCGTCCATCATATGAAGGACATTGCCGAGTAAAGATGTACTTTTGATATGGCAGCGCTGCCACCGCATATCTTGCGCTGTTGCAACCTGCCAATGCGTTACCTTTGAGGGATCGCCGGGCACTGGCTGCGGAATCTCGAACGTATAAGCGAAGATCGTCGGTGTGGGCTGTGCTGGAAACGCGTGCTGGCGTGTCATGGTGACGCCGCGTGTGATTTGCAAATAGATGCCGAGATTGCCGGCGCCATTTCTGGTGAGGAGATCTTGGAAGATATTAGTTAGTTCAGCGCGGCCCCAGGACGTCTCAATGCCAATATCGCGCAGTCCAGACTCAAGTCGAGCTAGGTGCAGGTGGAGCCCTACGAGCCTCCCACCATAGGAGGGTATGACTTCGTAAATACCGTCACCGAAAAGGAAGCCACGGTCCATGGGCGAGATCTTGGCATCTTCTAGCGCAATAAACGCACCATTTAAAAAGGCGATGGTCATCGAAATCTTATCCTTTGCTCTACTGTCTCTTGCCACCCGTGCTGAAGGTTTTATAGTACTCGAGTAGCGCAGTACATAAAAAGGATAAGACGAACATGCCGACTATTACAGATCATGCGGTTGCCAATCCGCAAAAGCCCGCGTTCATCATGGGCGCAAGCGGAGAGGTCGTGACCTTCGGAGAGCTTGATGCGACTGCTAATAAAGTCGCACAGCTGCTTCGTGCCGAGGGCATTGAACAAGGGCAGCATATTGCGATGATGATGAAAAATTGTCGCGAGTTTATGGAAGTCATGTTCGGTTGTATGCGCGCGGGTGTTGTCTTTACACCGATTAGCACACACCTGAAAAAGGAAGAGACCGCGTACATCATCAATAATTGTCGCGCGCAGCTTTTTATCGCTTCGGCGTCGCTGATCGACGTGGCTGCGGAGGCCGCGGATCAGGCGCCGGCATTGACGAGACGCTTCATCGTTGGAGGTGAGAAGGCTGGCTTCTCGGATTGGCATGCGGCTTTGGCCTCGTATCCCTCAGAACCCATAGCAGACGAAAGTCTGGGTGTGCCCATGCTGTATTCCTCGGGAACAACCGGGAAGCCCAAGGGCGTGTTCCGAGCACCTGAAAATATCGATTTGGATGCGCCGCATCCGCTCAAGTTGGCGGGCGCCTATTACGGATTTGATGCCGACACCAGATATCTATCACCGGCACCGCTTTATCACGCCGCCCCGTTGCACTACAACACGCTCAATCTGATTCAGGGTGGGACATCAATCATTATGGAGCGGTTCGATCCCGAGCAAGCCCTTGCATTGATCGAGCGCTACAAAGCCACGCATAGCCAGTGGGTGCCCGTCATGTTCGTTCGTATGCTCAAGTTGCCCGAGGCGATTCGAGAAAAATATGACGTTTCGAGTATGCGCAGAGCTATTCACGCGGCCGCACCTTGTCCCATAGACATCAAACGCCAGATGATTTCGTGGTGGGGTCCTGTGATTTGCGAGTACTACTCCTCCAGCGAAGGTGTTGGCTTCACGTTAATTGATGCCGAGGATTGGTTGAATCATCCGGGTTCGGTGGGGCGTCCGCTCACGGGAATTCCTAAAATTCTCGATGATGACCTCAATGAGCTGCCCGTTGGTGAAGTGGGACAGATCTACTTCGCAGAGGTCGCACGTTTTGAGTATTTCGACGAACCCGATAAGACGGATGAAGCATTCGATGCCCGGGGCTGGGGTACCGTTGGTGATATGGGTTACCTCGATGAGGAAGGTTATCTGTATCTGACAGATCGCAAGAATTTCATGATCATCACGGGCGGAGTCAATGTCTATCCTGCCGAAATTGAGGGGCTGTTAGTGACTCATCCGAAAGTGGCTGACGTTGCCGTCTTTGGGATTCCGAACGAGGAGTTTGGAGAGGAAGTAAAAGCGGTGGTGCAGTTAATGAATCACGCGGACGCGACTGATGAGCTGGCAGAGGAGCTCACACTGTGGATGAAGGATCGGCTGTCTTCAGTCAAGGTTCCGAAATCCATCGACTTTATGGTGCAACTACCTCGCATGGATAATGGCAAGCTTTACAAGCGTCACCTGATGGATGCGTATCGTTGATGGCTGCGTATCGCTGATGGCTGCGTATCAATAGTCACCTGAGATCTGCCAAGCCGTGTTGACGACGCGTGAAGCGCGGTTTTGCAAAGCCCTTGTTAAGCCGATTTATCACCGAATGCCCATGGTAGCCGCCAGCATGATAGTCAAGGTTGCTATGACTGGGATGACCACGGTGATCACACCCGTGTCACGATATGCCTCTTTGTGTGTCAACTGTGTAATCGTCAGCATGGTAATGACCGCGCCGCAATGTGGTAACGAATCAAAACCGCCGGCGGCGACTGTTGCAACGCGATGCACTACCTCGGGGTCGAGCCCCATTGCAATGTAGTCCTGCGCCATGGTCTGCATGAAGATTTGTAATCCGCCTGAGGCGGATCCTGTAATGGCCGAAATCACACTTACAGAGCCAAACAGAGACAGTAGTGGCGGCAGGGACGAATTTAAGACCACATCGCCCAGCTGCTGGAATCCAGCTGTTTGGACGACAACGCCCCCGTAGCCAATAATCGCGGCGCTATTAAGCATGGGCATCAGCGAATCATTGGTGCCGTTACCAAGGGTGGTGAAGGCTGTCTTTCGAATGTTGCCAAACAGAGCGAGACAGATAATGGTGCCAACGCCAAGAGAGATACTGGGCCACATAATGGGCTGAGCACTTGCAAACTGCATCAATTCGGCCAACGCGCCAAACTCAAAAGTAAACAGTCGCGGGGACACAATAAGTGCGATCACGATCACAAGCGGTAATGCAGCAAACGGCCATGATGGCAGATCTGAACTGTCTCGCTCCTGAATAACGTCGCGGGGCCCTGGGATGAAGCCTTCGCCTGCCACTTTCGCTCTCACTCGCTGATGCTCGAGATACCAAATGCCAAGGACGATCATGACCGCGGCAGCGATAAAGCCAAGAAGTGGTGCCGCAGTTAGGCTTGTTCCTAGCGCTGACGCCGAAATGGCATTTTGAATGGAGGGCGTGCCCGGCAAGGCGGTTAAGGTAAAGGTGCCAGCGCCCAACGCCAGTGCTGCACAGAATAAGCGCTTCGGAATGTCGGCTTCTTTGAGTAATTGAAGCCCTAGTGGATAAACCGCAAAGATGACGACAAAAACAACGACACCCCCGTAGGTCAGGGCAGCACAGGCGATGGTTGTAATAATGAGCGCTCGGTCTGCCCCCAGCCTTCTTACCAATGCGAGTGCGATGCTGGCGGCAGCGCCGCTGTCGCCCATGGCGCGACCAAATACCGCACCTGCCGCAAATAAAAAGAAAAACTTCCCAGCAAAAGTGAACGCACCCAGTGGCCCGCTCGCAAATCCATTGAGCAAGGAGTCGGCGAGTGGCAGGGCGTTTGTCACAATGATAAACAGCGAGCTCAAGATAGCCGCAAACATAATGTCCACACCACGCAGTGCGAGCCAAATGAGCAGGGCAACGCTACCGAGCAACCCAAAATACCCCACAATCTCCATTATCAATCCTCAGTGCTAACCTGATGTGCATGTAAAAGCCTGTCGACAACGGCAGTTTAGCTTGAGACCCTACCTGACGGTAGATTTCATTGCGTGCCAACGCGTGTGGAGCAGTTTTGACTGAAGCGAGCAAAGATACTAAAGGCGGCGGCGCGATAGCGCGTCATCGCTATCTCGAAGTCTTGCACCAGTTTACGATGAGCCAAGCATCGCTCACCGCGGTTGATGATATTTGCTGGAACATCGCGAAAACCGCCATCGGTGATCTCGGTTTTGTCGATTGTGTAGTTTACCTACTGAACGATGAGGGTTCTGCTCTTACCCAGCGCGCCGCGCACGGCGATAAAAATCCCGGTGACCGCCAGATTCTCGATCCTATCGTTATTCCAGTGGGGGAGGGTATCGTCGGTTCCGTTGCCAAGTCCGGGCAATTACAGCTAGTCAATGACACGCGTTACGATCCACGCTATATCCTTGATGACAATTTTCGCTGCTCCGAGCTGGCAGTACCGATTCTTCACGATGGGCGTGTCGTAGGTGTACTGGACTCTGAACACCCTGAGCCCCACTTTTTCTCCGAGGAAGACGTCGCTTTGTTTACGACCATTGCTTCGTTGGCGTCGACGCGTCTAGATACGGCATTGGCCCTCGAGCGCTTAGAGGCGCAAGCGATTGAGCTCGAGGAGGCGCGCTCTGCGGCCGAGGCCGCGTCCCATGCAAAGAGCCAGTTTATCGCCAGTATCTCGCATGATATGCGGACTCCGCTGACGGCGATTATTGGCTATTCGCACTTACTGGAAGAGGGCTCCGGTAGTTCTGAGCAACGCGACAAATGGCAGCGTGCTGTTATTTCTAATGCGCAGTATATGAACGGCGTGATTGGCAATATTCTCGATATGGCTGCTATCGAGAGGGGGCAGCTATCGCTAACCATGGACCGTATCGAGGTCAAGGCATGGGTAGCGAGTCTCGAGCCGTTGATTGAGCAGCGTGCGGAGCAAAAAGGGTTGTCAGTTCTGTTTATAGTCGACAGCAAAGCACCGATTTTTTGGGTGTCTGACCGCGCGAAACTCAGCGAACTTACGATGAATTTATTAATAAACGCTATCAAATATACAATGCAAGGCCATGTAAAAATTGAAGTTTCTAAGGAAGCTATTAACTCAACTGAGTATCTCAAAATACTGATTAGTGATTCAGGTATTGGCATCAGTAGTGAATCACTAAGTGCCATTTTCGAGCCCTTTGTGCGGGTCCACGATCTGAAGCACTATTCGAAAGTGGAGGGCACAGGACTAGGACTGACCGTCGTTAAGTCCTTTACCGAGGCTCTGCAAGGCAAAATTCATGTGGAGTCCGAGGTCGGGAAGGGGACATGTGTCGAGGTGCTGATTCCAAGCGGAGAGCGCAACGTCCGCCTCGACAATTCGAGTCAGATTGCCTCTGCTAAGGCCACTGATCCTCACCTCGCACAGGTAGAGACCGATACAGGGTGCCTGCTTGAAGCGCGGTCGATTCTTGTTTGCGAGGATAGTCAGACTGTCGCAATGCTCATTCAGGCCATACTCGAGCGCGCGGGAGCACGTGTCACCGTAGTTGAGAACGGTGCGTTGGCCATTGCGGCTATTGCGCCAGACACCGATCACTTTGACGCAGTCGTTACTGACATTCAGATGCCCATCATTGACGGGTATGAGTTGGCAAATCAGCTGAGACAACTGGGTTGGGCCAAGCCTATCATTGCGTTGACGGCGCTTGCGGCACCCGAGGATAAGGCCCGGTGTCTCGCCGCCGGCTGTTCAGATTACCTCACAAAGCCAATAGACCCTGCCGACTTCCCGACAGCTCTTGCAAACGCAATTCGATCTCACTCACAAGAGGCGGTGATGCCTTAATCGGTGTAAGCCGCTCCCATCGCTGACAGGGGTTCTACCATGGCCGCTTTTGCTGCGGCTTCTGGGCTTGATGCGGTGCCTATTTGAGCTCGCTTTCGTATTCCCTGCGTAATTGATGCCAGGCGGAAAAAGCAAAACGCCATATAAAAGTGCCAATCTTTGATACCAGGTTGCCCGGTGCGCTCGCAGTACAGATCAATATAGCTGTCATCATCAGGGATGCTTAGCTCCGATCGATTCAAACCCGCTAAGCCGTTGATGCCAGATTCTCTTGGAAATTGCCACGCCATAAGCTGGTAGGCGAGATCGGCAAGGGGATGCCCCAACGTCGACAGTTCCCAGTCTAGAATGCCGATAATGCGCGGTTCGGTTGGATGAAAAATCATATTGTCGAGACGGTAATCCCCGTGCACTAGTGCGACGCGACCATCGTCCTCTGGCATGTTGTTGGGCAACCACTCAATGAGTTTTTCCATCTCCGCGATGCTGTCTGTCTCGGCGGCTCGATATTGTTTGGTCCATCTCCCAATCTGACGCTCAAAATAGTTACCCGGCTTTCCGTAATCACTTAGGCCAACCTCCTCAAGGTTGAGCATATGCATATCGGCCATGACCTGGTTCATTTGATCGTAAATCGCTGCCCGGTGGTGGTCGCTTACCTCCGGTAATGCGGGATCCCAGAAAATCCGTCCCTCGAGGTGTTCCATGATGTAAAACATGGAGCCAATGACCGCGTCGTCGTCGCATAGGGCGATAGCTCTCGGGACCGGGACACGCGTCGGCTCTAACGCCGATAAGACCTTAAACTCCCGATCTACTGCATGCGCCGAAGCGAGCAGTGTGCCCATGGGCTTGCGGCGCAGCACGTAGTGTCGGTCACCTGACGTAAGCTTAAATGTGGGATTGGACTGTCCCCCGGCAAATTTTTCGGCGGTTAGATTGCCCGCAAACGAGGGTACGTGATCCTTCATCCAACCACTCAGATGCGTTAAGTCGAGTTCTTGCGCCATTTTTTGTTCTCCGATGTAGCTAAGTGCCTGCCGATTAAGTATTGTTCTTCAGCGCCTTATACACGTGGCGATAGTGACTCGCAAATGGAGCCCCTGTGTGGTGGATGCGTTGCTCGCGCGGCCAATAATTAAAAACAAAAGTTGTATGGAGATGAAAGCCCTATGTCTGTTGTAGCCCGTTTCAAAGAAGCATTAGAGATGACCACTGCTCCCGGTGGACTACTAGAGCTAACAACCATCGAGAGAGATGGCGTCCCGGTAAAAGCATTTGCACAGGCGCCAGGATCGATGCGCGACCTTTGGGCGCTGTCAACAGGGCACGGCGATGCCGAATATATGGTCTACGGCGACGAACGCTGGACGTACTCAGAGACGGCAAAAGTGGTCGCCGAGTTCGCTGGGTGGCTTACTCAGCAGGGGATAGGTCCTGGTGATCACGTTGCCATTGCCATGCGCAATTATCCCGAGTGGATGATGGCGCATTGGGCTGTCAATAGCCTTGGAGCGGCCATCGTCGGCATGAACGCCTGGTGGGTGGCTGGCGAGATGGATTACGCGCTGAACGACTCGCGCCCCAAGGTGCTTATCGCGGATGACCGACGTCTTGAGGCGTTTGCTGAAATCCAGCATAAGTACCCTGATGTAAAAGTGGTGTCAGTGAGGGAGAAAGCATCGCCGGTAGAGGCTGTTGATTTCCATGCAGCGAGGATCGAAGGCGCGCAACTACCGGCTATTGAGATAGATCCTGACAGCGTCGCCTGTATTTTCTACACCTCCGGTACTACGGGCAGACCGAAGGGTGCGCAGCTGACTAATCGGGGCTGTGTTACTAATGTGCTAAATGTTGTCGCAATGGGTCGCACCTATGCGACGGCGGCAGCCTTGGGTAAAGCCTCGGACGCGTCAGATGTTGAGGTGCAGTCTCCTCCTGCTGCGACGGCATTGATCGCAACACCACTCTTTCACGTGACGGCGAATAATTGTGCGGTACAGGCCGGCACGTTGGCTGGCAGCCGTTTCATTTTGATGTACAAGTGGGACACGGTAGATGCGCTAAAGTTAATCGAAGCTGAGGGTGTAAATACCATCAGCGCGGTGCCGATGATGACTCGCGAGCTTCTGATGCATCCGGATTTTGCAGATTACGATACGTCAAGTCTGGCGAGCATGGGTGGTGGCGGCGCGGCAATGCAGCCTGATCTTGCCCGAAAAGTTGATCAAATCACTCAAAAGGCCCGTCCCGCTCAAGGTTATGGTATGACCGAGGTCTGCGGGATCATTAGTTACATTGCGGGCGACGTGTTCTTAGATAGGCCCGAGAGCTGTGGTGCGTTGGCGCCAACCTTTGATGGCAAGGTCGTAGACGGCGAGGGTTGCGTCCTCCAGCCCGGAGAGATCGGCGAGGTATGTGTCAAAGGCGCGGCGGTCATCAAGGGTTACTTGAATCGCCCAGAAGCCACCGCAGAGACCATCGTAGATGGCTGGTTGCACACCGGTGATATTGGCTATTTTGATGAGGATGGCTTTTTGTATTTGGTCGATCGCGCGAAGGATATGATTCTGCGTGGTGGGGAAAATATTTACGGGGCTGAAGTTGAGTTTGCTGTCTTTGATCATCCGGCTGTCCTTGAGTGTGTTGCATTTGCGGTACCTGACGAGCGTCTGGGTGAAGAGGTTGGTGTTGCGATTCACCTCAAAGAAGCGGCTATGCTCGATGCGGCGGGTCTGCGTGAGCATCTGTCAACACGCCTTTCTGCCTTCAAAGTGCCGAAATACATCTGGTTCCTCGCCGAGCCTTTGCCGCGTAACGCAAATGGTAAGTTTCTCAAGCGGGAGTTGCGCGACGTGCTCGATCCGGGATCTGCAGATTAAGAGCGGCACAGGAAGAAAAACAGGTCAGGGAAAGGGCGTGCTAATGTCGCCAAGCTACTGTGGTAAAGCTAACTTGGTTACCTATCACCGTGACGATAAAAGCAAAGGATTAAGGCTATGAACCAATACGATACGCTTGAGGTCAGCCATGACGGCGACGTCATGATTATTGCGCTCAATCGCCCCGAGAAAATGAATACGTTCAACACGGCGCTTCGCAGAGAGATTGCGACGGCGGCAATCGAGGCGAATTTGGACGACTCAGTCCGTGTTGTTGTGTTGACGGGTAACGGCCGGGCATTTAGCGCAGGAGCAGATCTATCCGAAAGCGACGGCATGGGAACTGGCAAGGCGGTAGAGAGCGACCTCAATTTTGAGTATAAGCCTGGTGTCCTTGCCATCCATAATAGCTCTAAGCCGTGGATTGCGCTCATCAATGGCCCGTGTGCCGGCATTGCCTATTCCTATGCAATGGCCTGTGACTTGGCCTGCATGGGCGATAGCGCCTACTTGTATCAACCCTTTTCGGCCATTGGCCTGGTGCCCGATGGTGGCGCAACCTGGTTGATCCCTCGATTGGTTGGCACCAAACGAGCCTACGAGTTAATGGCGTTGGGCGAAAAGCTAAGTTCAAGCAAAGCACTCGCAATGGGTATGGTAAATAGAGTGTTTCCCGACGCCTCATTGCGCGACGACGGGATAGCGTACGCGCGTGAGGTAGCCGAGCGATCGCCCCTTGCTTTGAGTTACACAAAAGCGGCTGTCAATTTCGGACAGACGCACTCACTCGATGCAACCATCTCAAAGGAAGCGGAGTTACAAGCTCTCTGCATCGATAGCGAAGACGCGAAAAACGCGGTCATCGCGTTTTTCAATAAAGAAAAGCCTCAGTGGCAAGGCCGCTAATCGACTTTTTTATTGCGAGAGGATCAAACGAGTGAAATTAGCGCCATACCTAATTATTCTAAGCGTCATGGTCAGTACTCAAGTACTGGCGACAGAGAAGCAAATTTATTGGGGAGACACCCATCTCCACACCAATCGCTCGTTTGATGCCTTTACGAACCGCAACTTTTCAGTCGGTCCAGATGACGCCTATCGCTTCGCGCGCGGGCTACCGGTAGAGCACCCGGGGCACAAAGCACGGGTTCAGTTAGAGACACCGCTCGACTTTTTGGTTGTATCGGATCATGCAGAGTTTTTGGGAAGCATTCGTCACTTGTATAACGATGGCATTCCGACCGATGGGATGGGCTTTTTTCAGAAGTTACGGCTCTGGTACGGACAGTATTTGATTCGCGACGCCATCGATAAAGGTGAGGGTCGGGCGTTTTTTGTCAGTCAGTTACCAGAACCTTTCGACACGCCCCAAGAGGGCATTTCTGAGTGGGATCTTGCCGGTTCAGTGTTTCCGCGGGTTCCCGTCATCGAGGACAAGGCGTGGGCTGACATAACGGACGCGGCTGACGCCAATAATATTCCGGGAGAGTTCTCGGCAATCTTAGGATGGGAGTACAGTTTAATCCCCGGTGGCGCCAATCTTCACCGAGTCGTTATGACCGACCTAGATGGCGAATCAGCTAAGCAATTTCAGCCTTTTGGATCAGACGACAGCTTATACCCAGAAGATCTATGGGCGTGGCTTGAGGAAACCAGTGAGCAAACCGGTGGCAACTTTATCGCCATCCCACATAATTCAAATATCTCAAAAGGCGCCATGTTTGACACCATTACGATGCGTAATGAGCCGATTGGCCCAGAGTATGCTGAGGTGAGGCGCCGTTGGGAGCCCATTGTTGAGGTAACGCAATACAAAGGGGACTCGGAAACAGACCCAGCCTTGTCGCCAGATGACCCTTTTGCTGATTTTGAGGCTTATCCTTATTACATTCAGCGAGAGTGGACGCAGTACAAGCCCCAGGTCGGTGATTTTATGCGGTCGGCGCTGCTGCGCGGCCTGCAGATTGAGCGGGAAATTGGCGTCAATCCCTATCAGTTTGGTGTCATTGGCTCTACCGACGCGCATACAGGGTTGGCAGCCGCAGAGGAAAACAATTTTCACGGTAAGTTTGCGACCGATTCCACGCCGGCGCGAAAGCTAAATGGTTGGTCGGATAATGCCAATAGCTCATTTGGTTGGGCCATGGGCGCACAGGGACTTGCCGCTGTCTGGGCAGCCGAAAATACCCGCGAAGCTATCATGGCAGCGATGAAGCGACGTGAAACCTATGCAACGACCGGCCCACGGATTGGACTGCGTTTTATCGCTGGTTATGGCCTCGAGAAAGGCGCGCTTGAGGCGTCCTCGTTTCCATTTGAAAGCAGTGGTGCGGTCCCGATGGGAGGCGAGCTAACAGCGTCGAGCAGCGGATCCCCCGTATTCTTGGTTCATGCGATGGCAGATCCAAAATCGGGAAGTCTTGATCGAGTGCAAATTATCAAAGGATGGCTCGGGCCGGACGGTAGCGCGAACGAGAAGGTATTTGATGTGGCATGGTCTTCTGCAGATCGTCTCAGGCCTGACGGGACGCTGAAGCCCGTTCCTAATACGGTTGATCTCGATACAGGCACATGGCGTAACGACGCTGGTGCCACAAATTTGACCGCCGAGTGGCGTGATCCGACCTTCGACCCTAGGGTCGCCGCGTTTTATTACGTTCGAGTGCTAGAGATACCCACGCCACGCCATTCGCTATTAGACAAGATCGCCTTGGGCAGTGATGTAGACATCGATACTCGCCGACCTGATACCATTCAGGAGCGCGCCTATTCGTCCCCTATCTGGTATCGACCAAACTGACTTAACGATACCCCGATCCCTTAGGCTGCATCTCCTTAAGTAGCGACAACCACGCGTATGCCCTGTAGCTGGGGTTCTGCGCGCGCGACAGCGTCAACACTCTCTGACTGTAGCTGTCGGATCAGGTCAATTTCATCTCGCCGGACTGATCCGTTGCGGCGCCCGAGAGCTTCTAGTCGCTCAGCCTCGCCGGATAAAGAGCGTTTAATGTTTTCCTGGGCGTAGGTGCGAAGTGCTATGACATCATGGGCGGCTCTGTCCTGGAGTCGCTTTAGTGTCTGTACGATACTGTGGCGTAGCTCACGGATCACTCCCGCACTTTGCGTCGGACTGACAGACGTCAGAAGCCCGGTTAATGTCTTGCAGTCAACGGCGCTACTAAGGTCGCGTCCATCAATGGTGACTAAATACCGGATGGGTGTTTGATCAAGATATCGTCCAATTTGTAGCCGCCTGGGTGCCGGACAATCGGCCGTAAAAAGCGTCTCCACCATGACGGTGCCGGGTTTGATACTTTTCTGCTTGATTAGCGCGACCGCGGCATTACCAAGTTCAGAGTTGTAGACGACGTCGATCACCTCCCTCACGATCGGGTGTTCCCACGTCAAAAAGTGTAAGTCGTCGCGACTCAGTGCAAGCTCTCGGTCAAAGGTGCAGCTGATGCCACTGTCATCTAAAAATGGCAATTCACCAGTGACCAGGTTCTCGGTCGGTTTCAGTATGACAGTCTCATCACTGCCGGCCTCGGTATGAATGCCGAGTCGATCAAATAAGTTGTCTGTAAAGTCGACCAGCGCTGATTGACGCTCGTTCGCCACTATGGCGTCGATTAGATGAGCTGCTTTTTGAGGGTCATGCGACGTGATTTCTAGAAGTCGATCACGGCCCCGATCCATCTGTGCGGAGAGTTGTTTATACAGCGCTTGCGTCTCGTGCAGCAGAGCTTCTGATAGGGAGCCACTCTGCTCGCAAGCATGCAGTCGCTGCCCCAGCTCTGCGTAGAGCAAATGGCCAATAGAGCAGCTCATCTCAAATGCATTTAAGCCTTCGTGAAACCAGCGAAAACGAACTTCCTCAAGGGAATTTGCTGCGACCGGTACGTGTATGTTTACAACCCCTACCTGACCGATTCTATCCAAGCGACCAATCCGCTGCTCTAATAGATCGGGATGCTCGGGTAAGTCGTAGCACACCAGATGTTGCGCGAATTGAAAGTTTCGACCCTCACTGCCAATCTCAGAGCAGATGAGGGCTCGCGCGCCACTCTCAGCATCGGCGAAATAGGCTGCTGCGCGATCGCGTTCAATCAACGATAGATTTTCATGAAATGATGCACAGCGGATGCCAACCTGGAGGTGAAGGTAGTGTTCCAGATGCATTGCCGTCTCTTTATCTCGGCAAATGACTAAAACCTTTTGTTGCTTGAGCGACTTAAGAAGCGATGCCAGCCACTGTGAACGCTCTGTAGCGCCACCCTGATCGATCAACGCCTCTTCAGGCAGCGTATATCGATGAAGCTCACGTGACGGAAACCCGGTAACAGACTTCCTAGTGTTCCTAAACAAGACGCGCCCTGTACCGTACTGATCGACGAGCGAGCGAATCAACTCCGCTACTGGCAGGCTAGGGTCAATATCCGCAGGAAGGCGTGCGGGTGTTTCGCCACGGGCGAGTGCTTCAACAAGCGCGTTAGTCGCTTCAAATTCTTCTTGTTCTTTTACAAACTGCTCAAACTGATTGAATCGATTTGGATCTAATAATTGAAGTCGCTCAAAATGACTTTCGATACCTGACTGACCCGGTGTCGCAGTGAGCAGTAGTAATCCACGTGCGAGTTTCGCAAGCTGCGTCAGCGCTGCATCCAACTCTGTCTGTGCAGTCTCGCCTAAATTGCGATGATGTGCTTCATCGACGATGAGGAAGTCCCACTCAGCAGCCAAGAGCTGGGCCCTGGCGATGTCATTGTGCTCGATAAATGACCAAGGCGTCAGAACAAGCTGATCATTCGCAAAGTCAAATGTGTCAGCTTCGGCATCGAATCTCGCCTCGTCATAGATCGCAAACCGCAAATTAAATCGCCGCAACATCTCAACTAGCCACTGATGCAGTAGTGGGTCTGGCACCGCAATAAGGGCCCGCTGTACTCGACCGCGAAAGATCTGCTGAGTCAGTATGAGGCCGGCTTCGATGGTTTTACCCAAACCAACTTCGTCGGCAAGCAATACCCTGGGGGCAAATCGACTGCCAACCTCGCTTGCGACATAGATCTGGTGTGAAAGTAGAGACGTTCTTGCCCCAATCAAACCACTGGTATCGCTTGACAGAAGCCGGGCTCGCTCTGCGAGCGTCTGATAGCGAAGGAAGAAGTCAGTAACCTTGTCTAGTTGATTGTTAAGAAGTCGGTCATACGGTGTATTTACCGTCACTTCAGGAGCGATAAATTGTTCGTGGACAGTGAACGTTTCGCCGGTCTCGGGCTCTACTGTCTCGTAACTGAGAGTGCCTGAAATGTCATCGACCTGAGTCACCTCTAAAACGCGTCCGTTAATATGCAAAAGACGATCACCGACTTTAAGTTCGTAGCGTGTCAGTGGAGCTCGATCGGTTGCATAGGTTCGCTCTTCCTCGGCAGAGGGGTAGAGCAGGGTGACGCGGCGCATATCGGCCTCAACACAGATACCTAGGCCAAGTTCCAGATCTGCGTGGCTGATCCAGCGCTGTCCAATAGCAAAGCTCACTGGGCGTTAACAAACAAACAGTCGAGACTGTTCTTGTAGGTAATTGCGAGGAGTTCATCCACAGAGACCTCTTTGAGATCTGCAATTGTTTGCGCAATGAACGGCAGATAGAAGGGTGCATTGGGAACACCGCGGTAGGGTACTGGGGTCAGATAGGGGGCGTCTGTTTCCAACAGAATTCGCTCCAAGGGGGTCTGTCGGATCACCTCGCGCACATTTTCTGCATTCTTGAACGTCGCGATCCCATTGAAACCAAGATAAAAGCCCTCTGCCAGGCAGAACTCGGCCAAATCCATACTGCTGGTGAAGCTGTGAATGACGCCCTTTTGGGGTAATTGCCGTGCGAGGTTACCCAGCACATGCTTCGTGTCCGCTTCTGCTTCCCGTGTGTGAATGACAACGGGCTTACCGCAGTCAGCAGCTATGTTGAGCTGGCCCTCGAACGCAGCTATCTGAGTCTGTGCATCGGCATGCTCATAATAATAATCTAGGCCAATTTCACCGATGGCGAGTACCCTGTCATGCAAAGCAGACGCCTGTAGTTCAGCGTCGAAATCCTTGTTCCATGATGCTGCCTCATGCGGGTGTAGCCCTTGAGTACACCAGATTTGGTCATAAGTCTCAGCGATATCCCTGACCAACTGCTGGTTATCGCGGGAGACCGCGATGGTCACTATACGTTCTACGCCTACCGCCTGAGACTTACTCAGAGTCAACTCTAGTTGCTCACGGTCAAGATAGTCGAGGTGACAGTGCGTCTCGATTATTTTCCCATCTAGCAGGGGTATCGGTGGTCGAGCTTTTTTGCCCATGACTGTCTCCACTAAAAGCGGCGCGGATTATGGCATAGGTCCGGTGAGAATTGTGAGTTGAGTTAGCCTCATTGAGTCAGCCTCGATGCACCGTGCGGACTCGGAGCCCTCTCACGGCGTCTATAACCTCATTCCAAAACCATTGGTGTATCGGTGAGCGCGCGGTGCGGTCGTGAGCGACTAATGAATACGCAACAGTCTGTCCATAGTCACCCGGCAAAGGCAGTGTCACCAGGTCGAGCGTTGCACCATCATTGCGTGCCATATAAGCAGGGCAGACCAAGGTATAATTGGTGCTTCTGAGGATTTCAAATGCAGTTAGCAAATGCGATGTCTCTACGCTTCCTTTGGCACTACCTAGGACCTGGGATGTTGATTGGTCTACGTAATCCGTTTGTGCACGGTCGGCAATATATAAGTTTATTTGGGGAAATAAACGAAGATTATCTTCAGTGAGCGGTTGCTGTGTTAGCGGATGATCTCGCCGGACAAAAATAGCCAGCGGCGAGCTCGCTAGCTCGAAATGTCGAAATTCGGACGGGTATGCGTTGCGGCTGAGCTGGATCGCAAAGTCGAGTCTACCATCTGCCAGCATATCAAGCTGTTGTTCCGCCCGTGTAATCGTTCTGAGCTTGAGTTTCGGGGCTCGAGTTTCCAGCCGTGCTGTCAGGGATGGGAGTAGCGTAAAGCCCACATACTCTGAAATTGCTATGGCAATCTCGCCCCTAAATGCCTGCGGACTGAACTCGCCAGCATCCAGCAGACCCTCGATATCGGCAAGGACGTGAATGAGTTCGTTAGCCAGGGCTTCTGCGCGGGGCGTAGGCTGTATGCCTCTTTTACTGCGTGCGAATAGGGGGTCGTCGAATGTGTCTCTAAGGCGATTTAAGGTCTTTGACATGGCGGGTTGTGTGACATTAAGACGATCCGCGGCTTTAGAAACGCTTCGTTCCTCTATGAGGACATGCAGCGCCACCAACAGATTGAGGTCCGCTTTTGCTAGCTTGCTGACATCCATGATATAACCTCTAAGAATGTATTTTATGATAATAATGAATTTGAATTAATTTGCATTCTTTTTATACTTACTGCGTGTGTTTAGGCACATTCCGCTCAAGTTTCTTTTGCCCGCTCTCATGCGGGCTTTTTTTTGAGCTATATTGACGGCATGGTCACTTTATACCGACGCCTTTATCTATCGTCCATGCTGCTTTTGTTGCCCGATATTGCCGGGGCTGTGTTGGTGCCGCAGCCGGTAGGTATGTTTGTTGAGCCTGTTCGTGGCGTCTATGTCTCCGACGATAAGATGATTGATTCAACTGGGTTGCTGGACCACACAAGGCGAACCAAGGACGTCGTAGAGCTGCAAGCAACGCTGGGAGCCTATCATGCGTCACTTGGCGAAAAGTGGCTCGAGTTAGCTCACGAGGCAGTTCTGCTGGGACAGTCTGAAAACGCCGCGGCATTTTTTCAGCTAGGCCTGCACAATGTTAGGCTTAACTCCGGCTTGACCACAAAAAGCCAGGTAGGAGCTTTGTCTGACTGGATAGCGGTGCTTCGGAAGGTCGGAGATAGTGAGGCGCTAAGTCAGCAGTTGGCATACCGATATCGTCTTACGGGCCTTGACGCTACAGTTTTGACTGAGGAGCAGCTTGATTTTGCGTTGCAGTACTTCGATCACGAGCTAGCGATGCTCGCGACGTCGTCTTGGCATAATCGAGATCGGGAGATCCTAAGGTTACATGACGATATTGAGGACGTAGTAGATCGCTCGTGTGAGGGGGATAGTGCCCAAGCGGCTGCGTGCCTCGCGTTTGTCAAACGACGCTTATATCTTCTTTATTTGACGGTTTACGCGGTTGAGCCCTACGTGCAAGACCAGAAGAGGTCGCTTCTATATTCACCTAGGTTAATGGCAGACCCTTCGCCTACAGATGAGCAGCTCGAAGTAATCGAACGGGGGGCTTTTTTGACGGGCATTAGAATGCTCGAGGATGCGCAGGATTTTGTCGGTGCTGATGACGAGTTGGAGCTGTTATTAGCCGACTGGCGCTGGTTTTTTGATCGCACCGGTGTGGCCATGAAGACATTCTCACGTTTAGCGCAAGAGGATCCCGAGCGTTTCGAGCAGCCGGTGGAGCTACCGCATGGCCTTATCGAGCAAACCTCGCTGCCAGCAACGGCGTCCGACGCGAGGGCGACATTTACCTTCCAGGTATCTACGCGGGGGCGTGTTCGTAACCTTCGTGCAGTGTTGGGGACCGAGCAATCGTCCGTGCCACGTAAACTGAGAGCCGGAATACGGGAGCTCAGATTTAGACCCGCGGTATCGGCTGGCGGTGAGGCTCTGCAGGTGAACCTGACCAGGACTTATCGCGAGACGCGCTGAATTCAAGCGTTTTCAATGACAAGAATGACGCCCGAGGAGCGTGTGCCCTTGACACGCCACTCCAGTAATTCGCCACCGTAGCCTGAGAGAATGGCCTCTGCGACCCGCAAAAAGGGGGCTCTTTGAGGATCGGCAATAAGAATTCGTTTGGTACCGCTGTCGATGGCTCGACTGATCATTTCGGTAACGGGCTCTGCTAGGTCGTCCCAAAAACAGATGTCGGATCCGATCAGCCAGTCTGTCGCGCCTAGTATGTTTTCGTCGATGTCTTCAAAGTGCGCGACAATAGGATTGACGCTAACATCGTTGAGCTGGGCGGTGAGCTCCAGGTAGGGCATGACACAACGGTCAGCATCGACACTGGCGACCGCTGCACCAAATGTTTTAGCACACCAGATGCCAGCGAGTCCCCAGCCGCACCCTGCGTCGATGACCGACGTTGGGGCTAAAGATGAGTTTGATGCGATAAAGTCGATGAGCAGGTGCCCAGAACCCCAGAGCTTAGTGCCATGGATGCTTGGGTTGTGACCATTGCGCTTAAGACGACGGACCTCTGGATGGCGGGCAAACGGTACGGTTAAACCTGCCACGGTTTTTGATATGGGGTGCTTCCTCACGATACGCTCCTAGACAGCGAACGCGAGGTCTCGGTTCGCCTTAGCTGGTTTTTTTTACAGCCTCGGCTTGAAGCCCTTTCGGCCCTTCGACCAACTCAAACTCGACCTCTTCACCTTCGGCGAGACTTTTAAAGCCGTCGCCTTCTATGGCCCGAAAGTGCACAAATATATCCTCAGAGCGGTCCGGCATTGTGATAAAACCGAACCCCTTTGCATTGTTGAACCACTTTACGGTGCCGATGCAGCGTTCCGCCATCGTCTGCTCCGCTTTGCGTTATTATTTGGTAGCTATAACAGCGCTTGAGCGCTAACGCAACAGTTCGAGGTTGGTTTTTTGCGCCTGTACCGACGATATGGCGGTGGTCACCTCGGCCAATTTGGCCCTTTCTGCCTCAACGACGTGTTCGGGGGCCCGAGCCGTAAACTTCTCATTAGACAGCTTACCGGTCAGTCGGGTCTGCTCGCCGCCCAGCCTTGTAAGTTCTTTTTCAAGCCTCTCGAGCTCTTTTGCAAAATCAACAACACCAGCCATTGGGACCATTACCTCTATGGTGCCCGCCAGTGCACTGAGTACCGGCATCTGATCTTCATCGGACTGAATGGCTCGGATGGTTGACACTTTTGCGAGCTTTTCTAGCGATGGTTTGTGGCGTTGGATGCGCTCCAAGTCTGTGTCTACCGTATTACCCAACACGATATCTAGGCTATCCCCCGGTGGGATATTGGCTTCATTTCTGATGGTCCGAATGGCGACGATGATGGTTTTTAACCATTCCATTTCAGCCTCGGCATCTACGTTTACAGCATCGCTGTCTGGCGCCGGCCATTGCGCAAGCATGATGGTATCGCCCTGTAATCCTAGCCTTGGAGTCACGTTTTGCCAGATTTCCTCGGTGATAAAGGGAGTGAGCGGATGCATCAGACGCAGTATTGTTTCCAGCACTTCCAGTAGTGTTTTCAGTGTTCCTTGTCTCAGCTCGCTGGGGGCCGAGTCATCCCACAAAACTGGTTTAGATAATTCTAGATACCAATCGCAGTATTCGTTCCATACGAAGTCGTACAATGTTTGCGCCGCATGATCGAAACGGTATTGCTCAAGATTTTTGGTGGTATCCACCACCGCGGTTTGCAGTTTGCTCCTGATCCACTGATCCGCCAAGCTATATCGATATTCGCAGGTGTGATCGAAGCCCTCCGTGTTCATAAGGACATAACGCGCCGCGTTCCACAATTTGTTGCAGAAATTTCTAAACCCCTCCATACGTCCGAGGTCGAATTTAATGTCACGACCGGTCGATGCAAGCGAATAAAAGGTATAACGCAATGCGTCGGTACCATATCCGGGAATCCCATCCGGGAATTGTCGGCGTGTTGCCTTATCGATTTTCTGCGCTTGTTGGGGCTGCATCAGCGCCGAAGTGCGCTTTTGGACTAGGCTTTCAATGTCGATGCCATCAATGAGATCGATAGGGTCAAGTACATTGCCCTTCGACTTTGACATCTTTTGCCCTTCGGCGTCTCTTACTAGACCGTGAACGTAGACCTGCTTGAAGGGAACTTCCTTTTTTAAATGCAGCGACATCATGATCATGCGGGCAACCCAGAAGAAAATGATATCAAATCCAGTTACCAGGACCGATGCTGGGTGGAAGCGCTTCAGCTCCTCGGTTTCTCGGGGCCACCCAAGCGTAGAAAAGGTCCAAAGTGCCGAAGAAAACCAGGTGTCCAGGACATCATCATCCTGTGTCAGCACGCACGTGTCCGGGAGGTCGTGTGACTTACGAACTGCCGCCTCGTCGTTACCAACGTACACGTTTCCGCTTGAGTCATACCAGGCGGGTATGCGATGCCCCCACCACAGCTGGCGGCTAATGCACCAATCCTGAATATCCCGCATCCACGAAAAGTAGGTGTTTTCCCATTGTTTAGGGATAAATTCAACGGCACCAGTCTCAACTGCTTCAATCGCAGGACCCGCTAACTTCTTCGCATCGACATACCACTGAAGCGTCAACCACGGTTCTATGACCACGCCTGACCGGTCACCTCTTGGAACCTTCAGCTGGTGATCATCAATCTTCTCGAGTAATCCAAGTGCGTCCATCGCTGCCACCACAGCCTTGCGGCCGTCGAAACGGTCTAATCCTTGGAATTGCTTCGGCACGTTTTCGTTAAGGCAGGCATCTGCGGTCAATATGTTAATGACTGGCAGCTGGTGGCGTTCGCCCATCGCATAATCATTAAAGTCGTGCGCCGGCGTGATCTTCACGCAGCCTGATCCGAAGTCGGCATCGACGTAGTCGTCCGCAATGATAGGGATTTCTCGTCCGGTCAACGGCAGTAGGATGGTCTGACCGATGAGGTGTGCGTAGCGGTCGTCAACTGGATTTACTGCAACCGCCGTATCGCCGAGCATCGTCTCGGGCCGCGTGGTGGCGACAATGACAGCCTCATCGCTGCCCTTGATAGGGTAGCGAAGGTGCCAGAGATAGCCGGCTTCTTCTTCTTGAACGACTTCGAGGTCAGAAATGGCCGTGTGTAGTTTTGGGTCCCAATTGACGAGGCGCTGGCCACGGTATATTAGACCTTCGTTGTAGAGCTGCACAAAGACCTCTCGGACGGCCTCTGATAGCTCCGGATCCATGGTGAAGCGTTCGCGAGACCAATCAACGGACGCACCCAAACGCCTAAGCTGCTGGGTTATTGTTCCACCGGACTCGGCTTTCCATTCCCAAACTTTATCAATGAAACCATCGCGTCCCAAATCGTGGCGCGATATTCCCTTTGCTTCGAGTTGTCGCTCTACGAGCATTTGCGTTGCTATACCGGCGTGGTCAGTTCCCACCTGCCAAAGAGTGCTGTGCCCCTTCATACGATGAAAACGGATTAAGGCATCCATGATCGCTTGTTGAAAGCCATGTCCCATATGCAAAGTGCCGGTCACATTGGGTGGCGGGATTGGAATGCAATACGACAGGTCACCGTCTCTGGGTGCGAAGTGGTTTTTATCCTCCCACTCGCTATACCAACGCGACTCAATGTCTCCTGGTGAAAAAGTCTTATCCATGAATTGAATGAACCTCGTACGCTCGTCGCACCTTGCTAAACTTGCTAAGACAGATCATGTTTACTGAGAGGATATCCACGATCTTTGTAGTGTCGCCACGCGCTGCGCAGTGCCTCTAATGAGTCGGCATCCTGAGTCACAACCTCTGCCACTCGTTGAAACCGCGCAAAATAACTTGGTGGCGTTAATGCCAAATTAATCAACACATCATCGTGCGACGCTGGCGGCAGGTCATACGTCAGAACTACCTGTTCCTCGGGATCCGCGGATGCAAGACTATGTGGCACGAAGCTGGCTGGCTTAAAGTCCCATAGATACTGGTCTAAGGCTTCCATCTGTCCTTGCGATGCGCAGTTTATAAAAATGCGATGCCCCCTGCCGAGCGCTTTTTCAGCAAGTCGGGCGGCTACGCTCAGGCGAGCCTCAGCGCCGGCAGAATTAACCACATAAAAGTCGACTCGTGTCATGAACGCGTTAACGGCCGGACTTTTGACGGAGATACTCTACTAGCAGCGGTACCGGACGTCCTGTTGCGCCTTTTTGCATACTCTGAAATGCCGTGCCTGCCACATCGAGGTGTGCCCACTTGTACTTTTCTGCGAAGCGAGCCAAAAAGCAGGCGGCGGTGATGCTGCCCGCAGTACCCGTGCCAATATTCTGCATATCTGCATATTTACTGTTTAGCTGTCGGTCATATCGCTTATTGATTGGCAGACGCCACGCTTCGTCGCCTGATGCTGTACCGGCGTTACCGAGCGCCTCTGCGAGTCCGTCATCATTTGCAAACAAGCCAGATGCTTCATATCCGAGAGACATGATAATTGCACCCGTGAGTGTCGCTATATCGACCACTTCTTTGGGCTTAAAACGCTCCACGTAGGTGAGCGCATCGCACAATACCAAGCGTCCCTCGGCATCCGTATTCAGTATTTCAATGGTTTTGCCGGACATTGATGTAACGACATCTCCGGGCTTGGTTGCTCGACCGCTGGGCATGTTTTCCGCGGCGGCGACGACGCCAATGACATTGACGTTAAGGCCCAGTTCGGCAACCACTTGCATGACGCCAAAAACCGAACCGGCGCCGCCCATATCAAATTTCATGGATTCCATGCCTTTCGGTGGCTTTAGCGAAATACCGCCGGTATCGAAAGTGATGCCTTTTCCGACAAGGCAGTAGGGCGCTTGTTTAGCGGGCCCACCAGCGTATTTCATGACGATGAGCTTCGACGGCTCGTCACTACCGTGGCCCACTGACAGCAGTGAACCCATGCCAAGGTCCGCCATTTTTTTCTCATCGAGGACATTGACCGATATCGTGTCAAATCGGCGTCCAAGTGCACGCCCTTCCTTAGCGAGGTAGGACGGTGTACATACATTCCCCGGTAAGTTGACGAGTTCGCGGGTTAGGTTGGCGCCATTGCCTATAGACTGCCCGGTCGTGAGGGCTTTTTTCGCTCGAGTCATTGGCAGCATATCGCCCGCCGCAACGGATAACTTCTTCAGACTGGGACCGGATTTTGGCGTCCCCAACGTAGCGGTGTAGTGATAGCAACTCATGACAACATCGCGACTTAAAAATTCTAGAAAACGTTCGAGCTGATCAGCATCATCGGATACGACCTCGGCAATCACCGTGGCCGCTTTTACATTTGATCCCGCGAGTGCTTTTGCGATCGCGCCAGTGACAGTCAGTTGCGCGTCGAGGTCAAAGGCAGATCGCTCGCCACATCCAATTGCCAATACTCTGGCAATGCGGGTGTCTCCGATCATGCTGGCGACTTTCCCTAACTTGGCGCTGGCATCTCCAATATCCATTGCGCGTTGCAACACATCGCCCGTGGCCTTGCTGACAGCTGAGGCGGTTGCACTAAGGTCTTCGCCAGCAAAAAGTGGAATAACGATAATGTCTGTCTTCGAGGTTGCTATGCTGGATAGTTTCGATGCGTGAACACTGACGTTGCTCATGGTATTTCCTTACGTAAATCGGGCTGGCTAAACTGGCGCGTAGTGTATGATGATGCGCAGCAGAACTAAACCTCGATAGTCAATTAAGCAACCCCAATTGTGACTGAACATGCGCACATTACGGTACCTTACGTCCGATGTTATGACACACACACTGGCTGTATCGCTGGTGTTGTTTTTAGTCGTATTCAGCGGTCGCTTTATAAAGTATCTCACTGAGGCCGCTATAGGCGACTTGGCTGCGGGCATACTTCTACCGGTTATGCTTTACAAGTTGCCGGCATTTTTCGAATTAATTCTGCCACTGGGCTTTTATGTTGGCTTGCTACTATCATTTGGAAGGCTGTATGCAGACAGCGAAATGGTGGTTTTCAGAGCAAGCGGTATAAGTCAGTTTCAGCTATTGCGTCTTGTCGCACCGGTGGTATTACTAGTTACTGTTACGGTGGCGCTTATTTCACTCTTTCTGGGGCCATACGGTGCGTCAAAGGCCAATCAACTTCTGGCTGAGCCACGATCTGCAGAGGGGATGCATGTGCTCTCAGAAGGACGCTTTAAGAAGCAACGAGGTGGTGACTACGTTACTTACGTCGAACGCATTGAGGAAGGCGGACTAATGGAAACGGTCTTTGTCGCAGAGCGCCAAAGGTCAGAGTCGGGCATTACGCTCTCTGCCACACTCGCAGACACCGGTTATATCGATATCGATCCGTCGACTGCGAGGCGCTACCTAGTCTTGTCAAATGGTAAGCGCTACGACGTAACTCCAGGTAGCGCTGAATTGACGGCAGTACAGTTTAAGGCCTATCGATCACTTATTCCTCAGGTCGAGGGTGGGCTGCGGTCGCAAGTTTATGGTGAAACACTGGCGACGCACCGGCTGCTTCAAAGCCAAACCCCTGAGCATCTTGCAATAGTCGGCTGGCGAGTATCGCTACCGGTAATTGTGCCAATCGTGGCGCTGTTTGCTATTCCGCTCAGCAGAACAGACGCTAGGCGCGGGCGCTACGCCCGTCTGGGACCGGCTCTTTCGATTTTTTTGCTTTATTTTATTCTATTGTCGCAAGCTCGGACTGTGTCGGAGGAAACAGGTTCGGCCCTGATGTATATCGGTGTGCACATGACTTTCGCCGCAGTTGGTGGCGCTCTGTTGTGGCTAGATGACATCAGTGCTTGGTTTAGGAAAACGCGTGAAGCAGCTTAACCACTACCTGCTAAGCACGTTGTTCTGGGCAATTTTAGGGGTCCTTGTGGTGTTGGTGCTTTTGGACGGTCTGAGCGATCTCATCGATGGTTTGGGCGATCTCAGTAGCACCTATAGCTTCACAGATTTACTGATTTACATTGGTTTGACCTTACCTCGGCGGATCGAAGAATTTGTCCCTTTTGCCACACTGATCGGTGCCTTATTTGGGCTGGGGCGGTTGGGCTCAAGTAGTGAGTTGACGATTATCCGTGGTGCCGGGGTCTCTATGCCGCAGCTCGCTTGGATGGCCGTTAAGCCCGCCCTACTAGTCGCCATGGGGGGGCTGGCTATCGGTGAATTCGTTGCGCCCGTGTCTGAGCAAATCGCGGTTAGTCAGCGTGCGATGGCGCAGCGTGATGATCCGAATCTAGCGGGACGGTATGGCGCTTGGAATCGCGATGGGAGGACGTTTGTTCACGTCGATGCAGTTCAGCGAGGCGGCTTAATCTTTGGTGTCACGCTCATTGAGTTTAATGACGCCGGTGCACTGACGCGATCTGTCAGTGCCGATCGAGGCACATTCCAGGGCGACCGCTGGCTTCTAGAAGGCGTATCTACCACTGAGTTAACGACTTCTGGTACGTCTGTGACGCGTCAAACGACTCGCGAATGGCGTTCTGGCATCACCCCCAACTTATTGACATTGGATACCGTAAAGCCTGAGAGTTTGCCGGTGACACAGCTCTGGCAGTACGCGGCTTATTTGAGGAATCAGGGTTTATTAGCCAATGATATCGAGTTCGCGTTTTGGAATAAGGTATTACAACCCCTTTCGTGCGCGGGCCTCGTCGTTCTTGCAATGTCATTTATCTTTGGCCCATTGCGGGAGACTAATATGAGTGCCCGAATCTTTGCTGGCGTTCTAGCGGGCGTAGTCTTTCGCATCAGCCAAGATTTTTTTGGACCGGTAACCCTACTAGCCGGTTTAAGCGGTGGCGTTGCCGCAATGCTGACGGTAGCGCTGTGTTGGGGTGTCGGTTTGGCGTTGTTGTTAAGACGACAATAGTCACGGTTTCCTCATGCCTTTGTTGCGAGGTGGCGTCAATCGTAAGTGGCTTTGAGATACGTAATCGTGAAAATATAGGCGCTCAGTGTTCGTCCAACGCCATAAAAATCCCGATGAAGCGATGATGCCTGATGTCACGTAAAGCACTATACCCGCCGAGCGAATGTCAAAAAACACATAGGGTATTAACGCTAAGATGAGGGGGATAGAAGCGCTGATCACTCTGATCGTTGCCTGTTGCCAGGAAATAGGCGCCAGACCGACGCGGGATACAAGTTTCACTCGCCATGCTTGCATGCCAAGTGTTTGGCCTTTTTGTCGCCAAAACACGCCGTAAAAGCCAATTAAAGCGGCGTAGCCGAGAAGCCATTGTTGCCAGGCGGGTACCGATCGCGTAGCGGCTGTTTCGACTGGACCATGCACTGCGAGCAGAGCGGCGGATGTCAGCATAAGGAGTGGAACAATAAGGAATAGATCGTAAACCATAGCGACCAGGTGACGCCAAACTGGGAGTTCGGCAAGCGCGTCATGTTCGGCGGAAAGAGCCATCACAGGTTTCCTATCGTGATTAATTCTCCAATTGTAAGTGATCTGTCCTTACTTTCGGAGGCGTCCTGTCACGCGGGTAGTTCGGTATCGTTTCGCCTGCGGCGGCAAGCGTCAATGGCGGTATTTTGTCATGATTTGGCTTGGTGGCGGTTTCGAGACTGTCGGCTGAGTTGACGTCGACAATGCTGACATATCCACCCCAGGACTCGAATTGTGTTGACAGTTGTTCGGCTTCTGCGAGGGAGCAATTCCGTTTTATTCGGTGCGTCTTGCCATTGACTAAAATGGTTGCCTGCTCAAGAGGTAAGTTAAATGTCAGCTGAAGTTGGGACTCAATGTATTGCAGTATCTCTGCGTCGACTGAGCTACCATCGAACCAAACGTCGAACGAAGCCATCACGTAAACCCTCGCGTCCTTTAATGCCCATCTGATATTCTTGCACTACGTAGTGAGAGTCAATCGTATGTCAACCATCCAAGATCACGTAAAACAGAGTCTGGCTGAGCGCTTTTCCCCGCTTTTTCTGGAGACTGTGAATGAAAGCCACATGCATAATGTACCGCCAGGTTCGGAAAGCCATTTTAAGGTGACGTTGGTATCTTCGGAGTTTGATGGACTGCGGATGGTCAAACGACATCAACAAGTTTACCAAGCATTGTCTGACTTAATGGGGTCGCCAATTCATGCGCTGGCATTACACACCTATACTGAGGCGGAGTGGGCTGCGAGAAGTGGATCGCCAGCTTCACCCAAGTGCCTTGGTGGAAGTTAGGCGTGACATCGGTCGTCGAACCCAGCAACACGCAAGTAGTCGCGCTTTACCGTTTTGTGCGTCTTGATGATTTCAAAGCCTTGCGTGAGCCGCTATTGACCTTTTGTACACAACGCCAGATCAAGGGCACGCTGCTATTAGCCCATGAAGGGATAAACGGCACGATATCAGGGACCCCCGACGCTATTTCCGAGGTGCTGGCTTACTTGAGATCTGACGACAGATTGGCTGATTTGGATTGCAAAGTATCCTTTCACGAGGAGCGCCCGTTCCTGAGAATGAAGGTCAAGTTAAAGCGCGAAATCGTGACTATGGGTGTTGAAGATATTGACCCCAATCAATGTGTCGGCCACTACGCTTCGCCCGATCAATGGAACGACTTGATCGACGATCCGGAAGTGTTAGTCGTCGACACGCGTAATGCCTACGAGGTCGAGATCGGAACCTTCCGCGGCGCGCTGAGCCCAAATACCAATAGCTTCAGGGAGTTCCCCGATTGGGTTGACCGTAATCTAGATCCCAGCAAGCATAAAAAGATCGCTATGTTTTGCACTGGCGGTATTCGTTGCGAGAAGTCGACGTCGCTGCTAGTTGCCAAGGGCTTTAAAGATGTTTGGCATCTTAAGGGTGGTATTTTGAATTATCTCGAGAAGACGCCAAGAGATACGACGCGGTGGGAGGGGGAGTGTTTCGTCTTTGACAGTCGCGTTGCCGTTAACCACGAGCTGCAAAAGGGAAGCTATGATCAGTGCTTTGCCTGCCGGTTCCCCATCGACGAGGCGCAAAAACAGTCGTCGTTTTATGTGCCCGGTATCTCATGCCCTCGTTGTTATGACGAGCACAGTGCAGATCAGAAGGCGCGTTTTGCTGAGCGTCAGCGTCAGATAACACTCGCCAAAGCGCGTGGGGAGGTTCATCTTGGTGCAGCAGCGCCAGACGGGTAGTATTAATGACTGTCGCTGGGCAAGTGCGCGAGCGCGAACGCCAGCGATACGCTCGAGGAGTCGCCGCTCGAAATAATGCCAATGGCCTCCAGTTCCCCGCCCGGTAAACGGCGAGCAACCAAACCTCCAGAGTCTCCCTTTTTAAGACCGCAGTTGAGAGTGATTATTTTCTCTACCGATGAACCGGGACAGATCAAACTCCGTTGTTCAGATTGTCCTCCTGTTGAGATGCCGCCCCAGCCAATACCAATCAACGATTCAGCAGCTGATGCGGGTTGTGAGCTAATTCGAATCGGAGTTATGTCTGCAAAGGCGTCTGCTGGCGCGGTCATTACAAGCCAATCATTCGCCATGTTGCCGCCAGATCGCACGATCCTTACGCTCACAGTCTGTCCCAAGATAGAGACAGTGGGTGATTTTTGTAGAGATAGCTCACCGTCAATGCAGTGCCAAGCGGATAAGAGAATTGCACTATGCTCATCTTTGTTGATCAAAAAAGCGCTGCAACGCTCGATGAAGTGTCGTCGCACACCTGTTTCTATCCGTTGCAAACTAATCTCAAAAGGCAGTACGAAACGACGTTCATGGGTTGTTAGGTGTGAGTCGTCAAGCTGATCCCCAGAGACCGCGTGCATCGCGCTAAATAACAGCAATACGACGGTAAAAACGGCAACATTTAACCGAGTGTATTGCAAAAACGCAGGAACGCAGCGATGAAACACTTCTTGCACCTCGCGGATCGGAGTGATTAAGTGGCGCCCCATTTCATGGCAACGCGATAGGGACCATATCAGTTGAAACAACAGGATGCATTTCAAGGCATTTCACTTGCGTTAGTCGCGAATTTGATATGGGGACTTGCCGCGCTGTATTGGATACAGACCAAGCCCGTAGGTGCTGTCGATATTATGGCCCATCGCGGGCTCTGGACCTTACCGGTGACCTTCGCAATTATCGTCTCCTTTGGCAGGCTGTCCGACACCATGGCGTTATTGCGATCTATGCGTTTCGTACTTTGGGTGGCGCTGGCCGCGCTTATGCTGTCTATCAACTGGGGCGTTTACGTCTTCGCTGTAACCAATGAACGGGCGACTGAGGCAAGTCTTGGATACTTCATGTTGCCACTGCTCACTATCGCCCTGGGTATTGTTGCGTTCGGTGAGCGACCCAAGCCGATTCAGCTTGTGGCGATAGCGTTGGCTGTGGTCGCAGTCATCGTCCAGCTCGTGGCATATGGACGTTTGCCCTGGGTATCCTTGGTCCTAGCCCTGAGCTTTGCGCTGTATGCGGCAATTCGTAAGCAAATCCAAGCGGATTCTCTTCAGGGGCTGTTTCTCGAGTCACTCTGTATGGCACCGTTTGCATTGGTGTGGATAGGTTTCAACGAAGGAGCCGGCTTGGGCGACTATGGTTTAAAGGTTGATATCTTTCTTGTGTTCGGTGGCATTTTTACGGCAGCACCATTACTAGCCTACGTGGCAGCGGCTCGAATATTGCCTTTGTCTACTCTCGGTTTGTTGACCTACGTCGGACCCACACTCCAGCTGTTGGTCGCGGTATTAGTACTAAAAGAGCCCGCTAATGTCATCACCGCATTGACATTTGGTCTGGTTTGGCTCGGCGTTATCGCAGTCAGTTTTGAGACTTGGCGCTCTACTGAAAAAACGATCTGATCACCGTTCGTAGGACGTCAGAAGCTGCGCGGGCGATAGCGCGACGGCGGAGTGTCGCTCCACAAAATCGATACCACTATCTTCAATACGCTGAGTGATCGAGGGATCCCTGACTGAAATGGTCTGGCCCAAGATATGGTGTACATCGGTAATGATTTGCGGAAGAACATGAGACCAAGGCTCATTTTGAGCCGCTTTTTCCCAAAAGTTGGCCTCTAGTACTAGGTCAGTCGCATGAAGCTGGTTAATGGACTCTGAATTGCTACGAGCCGGATTGTACTCTTCAAGCACGATATGGCACCCGATTGATCGAAGGGCGTTGGTGAGACGGTGGCAAGCTACCGACTCTCGAATCTGCATTGAGTCGGCGATCAAAAAGCTCAATTGTGACGTGCCCACCGTATGCTCAGAGATGAGCGTTAAAATACGATCAAGCGCTGCAGAGTGCAGACATGTTTCTGGCATAAGACGCACAAATATGTGGGGGGGGAGGTCGGTGAGACGCTCGATCTTCGCCAGTATGCGGCAGGCTTCCGCCAGCTCGACAAAGTTTGTTGCGATACGAATATCCCGCTGGTGAAACTGTTGCCTGACCTCTTGTCCCTTCTCGAAGGGGTTATGTCGAGTCATGAGATACGCGTGCTCAGCAGAGTCTGGTCGATCTACCGGCACACGCACAATGGATTGAAGTCTGATGTCGGCTGTTACCGATTCGAGGCGCAAAAAGGCTTCCTCTATGGCGACATGGAGTGTTTTAGGCGTGACTGTGCGCCGGTCATCTGGAACGGGAGAATTGCTTATCGAAGCGCTGACATCCCCCGTTATTCTGTCAATGACAGCTTGCGCTGAAGGTTCCGTTACCGGGTCAATGGGCTCTATACACACATCGATCACTGACTCCACGGCCAAGACACGCGCAACGGATTCAACAATGTGCGCTGTATCGGTCGAAGTAACCACGACACAGGCTTTATTGGCAAAGGGCGCCTCTATGGCTCTTACGCTGAGACCATCGCGTGTCAACGCGTCAGCCAGCGTGTCTTTATTGATCTCCGATCCAATTGAAAAAGAAATCGCAGACTCGTGGACCCCAGCTCTTCGAGCACGTCGCATTGCCCGTTCGATTTCATGCAAAAGAGTGCCCGCAACGCCGTCTATGCCATTTAAAAATTGCGCGCTGAGATCGTTCTTGGTGTCGCTAAGTTTAGAGAACAGCGTTTGCTCAACGAGGCTAAGTCGTTCGAGTGTGCTTAGCGGCCGCAGTGACCTTCCAAACTCTGCCGCCATCTGTAGCACCGATACATCTCGTTGTTTAACGCCTCGCTCGTCACTCAACACAAACCGGGTATTGTGTCGATTCACCCATACTACTTGGAGATATCGGCTGTGAGCCGCTCGCGCTTCCAAAAACCATGTATCCAATTCGAGCTTTTGAACCGCACTAACTTTGCGCGCAAGGCGCGGGCGGCCCTTTACACAAACGGATAGCTCAGTGGGCAGTAAGTCAATATCGGCGCCCCAGTTGTATGGTGCGGTTACTAGCTCTGCCGGCGATGTTGTTCTCGCGCTCGCACAAGTCTCAATAGCTGCCTCAATCGCAGGCCTTTGCAGCGCCGCGTCTATAAATACGGCCATGATATCTGCTTTCGTGATTGACAAATCGGGTTCTTGACTAGAGCTACCGGCGAATCGAATAAGTACAGACAAGGCCTCTTCAAAGTGGCGGGGTTCCGCTCCTTTTAGGGTGTCCACCACCCATTGATCAAAAAGACCTGACGAGATTGTATCGATAAGATGCCTTGGCTGCGGTCCATCGCCAGCGTTGGCAATGATCGAGTTCAAGACGCTTAAGCGTGCGGTATCAATTCGATCCGCTGCATTCTCTTTGGCAATTAGACGGTCGCGATTAAGTCTCTGTTGTGAGATCAGTTTGGTTGATAAGTCGCTGAGCGCATCACTCGCCCAAACCAGCGATACCAATGTGCCATCAAAGCGGGCGACGACTTGGGAAACGATTTCGATGAAATCATGCAGGTATCGCTCTCTACCCCGCGGTAATAATGTTACGAGATCGGCGATACGGTCGACGAGCAACCGACCTGGATGGTCACCATCGATCAGGAAATCCAGATCACTTAGTGAGAGTTCCAAAAAGCACAGCTCGAGTCCGTAGAAGGGCGATTGCATGCCTACCGGTGGAGCGATGCGGTCGAAAACATGGTCGAATAACCCGGCAGAAATTTTGACGGCTTCGATGAGTCTGTCGTAGATTGCCGCTTTCGGGGTGAAGCCAATCGCCTCAATTATCGAGTCCGCGGTATACCGTACGTCAATACCCTCCCGACGCAACCGCGCCAGTTCACGAGTAATGCGCAGCGATTCCGCTTCAATGTCCAAAGTGCTGGGAGGATTTGTGAAGAGTAAGTTATGCGTGCCGGTTAACAAGCGATTTCTCGCAGCTTCGTCACGAGCGGGCGGCGATAGGCGACGTGGCACAAACTCACCCCGCCCACCCGATGCCGTTAAAAATACATCGGGTGGCAGTTGAGGCGCGGGCGCTTGGCGAGTGACTGGGGACACGTGGCCGGAGAGGGTGTCAATTGCCACCGAATTCACCCAATCTGACGAGTGCAGAAGCGGGTGACCAGCGGCACTGAGCGAGGCAGCTGCGGCCATGTCCTTTCGTCTCTGCTCGCTCATAGCTGACTGATCCGCGGCACTGACCGGATCGCTGGCATTTTGCGAGTTCGTGTCGAGCTCCGATGCTTGAGTCCTGTGATGGTCAGAAGATGAGCTCTGCGGAATCAGAATCTGTGATCCGGATTTGCCCAGCACTTCTCGAACATCAGGTAAAAGCCCCAGAGACTCTAAATGCGCATTCAATATGTTATAAATGGGTTCGAGTTCGGGTAACAGGTTCCGAGCGAATGCAGAATCTGCATCGACTAAAAATGCTCTCGGAAATCCTATGGTTTGCAGTGCCTGACGGTAGGCGCTGCAAATCGTTCTTGGGCTCACCGGCAGTTCTATAGTGCTCGCTTCGACTCCTAAAACATGAGCAAGTCGCAGCATGAGACTCTCCAGATCGAGCCAAAAGCGTTCGGTACCCGATCGCACGATCTTTTCAATCGCCAAGGTGTCTTCAAATTCCTCAAGCGGTATCAGTGCCAATCTGGCTTCGGTTATGACTCTCCCATCGCCATCGCCATCGCCATCACCGTTGTCGACAAACGCATTATTGTCGATCGTATATTCTTCGAATTTTTGAGAAACGGCAGCCGATATTTCAGCGACGACAGAACGTGATGCCCGCTGTAACGTGGTGAACGCGCGATAACATGCTTCTTGATTGTCGGGAGCTAGTCGAGAGCTTGTGGAGAGCGTAAAAAGATGTTCGGCTGTCTCGCCAATGACTAATGATAAACATGGCTTTAGATGCTCAGTGCTGAGCGCCTTCAAAGACGTTATTGTGTCGCTATTAGTTATGGTCTTGCTCAAACGCGCCACCTATTCGCCAGCATTGCTCACCGACACCGGTTCGGGTATTGAGTGTTACAGTAGTGCGACGCCACATCAAGCTGCGATACCTACAAGAGGAGCGATTGATGCTAGCTGACGCGTGCCCCGAAAATTGGCGTCCTCATCTGCTGGATACGTTAAATGGCGACATTGGCCGTCACATTCAGGCCCAATTAAACGCTGAATCTACTGGTGGGTACGTCTATTTCCCCCCCGCAGGCACGTTATTTTCGGCCCTCGAGGGCTTGGACCCATCATCAGTGCGAGTAGTCATTTTAGGCCAAGATCCATACCACGGTCGGGATCAGGCCACGGGCAGGGCCTTCGAGGTGATGAACGGTATGCCTATGCCACCGTCCTTGCGAAATATACGTAAGCTGTTGGAATGCGATGTTGGTGTAGTACCCGGAGATCGATTTGAGCTCGGGTGTTGGTGTAACCAGGGTGTGTTACTGCTTAATACTGCTCTCACGGTTCGAGCAAACTCGCCGGGTTCCCATCAGCATATAGGGTGGCAAGCGGTGACTGATCAAATCATTAAGATCGTCGTTGAGCAGCCTGAGCCTACTGTTTTTATGCTCTGGGGGGCACACGCTCAAAAAAAAGCGGCTCTGGTAAAGGGAGCACAGAATCAGGTGTTATCGGCTCCACACCCGTCGCCACTGAGTGCCTACCGCGGTTTTTTCAGTTGCCGCCACTTTAGTAAAGCGAATGAGTGGCTGATTAAACACCATGAGTCCGCCATTGATTGGACATGTGCCTGTTAAATTAGGCGTTAACTTAAGCAAAAGGCAGCGTTACTGCAGGCTGTCCATTGATGCTGATACTCCGGGTAGCGACGTCCACGACTGCCTCGCAGAGGCTAAGTTGACCGTTGTCAGTTGATGTAGTTTCAACCACGGATCCTATATTTTTCTCAGATTCGTTATCGTAAATCCGATCACTAACTGAAGGCGGGTTGACCGACTTTGTCGACACAAGTGTAAGACGGCGCTTTGGCTGCCCCCGGTAATGCAGTCGCGCGATGATCTCCTGTCCTGTGTAGCAGCCCTTATCAAAATCAATGAAGCTACGAAGGTCGTAGTTAAGATCTTGAGGTAAAAATAGGTTCATTGTGGTCGAGCAAATTCGAGCATAGCCCGTCATGAGTCGGTGACGTTGCCATGCGACATCCGACATCGCAGCCTCAGGCGGCCGGTCGTGTTCCTGCCATAATTCAAAATGCTGATCGCCACGCGATATCGTAATGTCTGATCTGTACGTTGACGCATCGCCACTGCAGCCCCAACAGGTCCAACCGAGTGCCGTGACGGTGGTTTTAGAGAACATAAGGTATTTTGATAAGTGCGCGATAAGTGCACTTGCTACGCCCGTATCGGTTCTGAGTAAGATTCTCTCGTCTGCTACTGCAATCGCTGAAAAATCGGCGATGACGCGGCCCTTTAAATCGCAGAACGCACCATCCACTGGCGTGTTTAGTGTCAGGGTCTTAAAGTTTCGTGTGCTTTGTCCGTGTAAAACCGATCGAACGTCCGGACCTGTGAACGCCAGTACGGTGTCGCTCAATTGTTGATTAACCATAAAAGTTCCTAATACCGCTAAGACCTCGAACGATGACTCACAATGCGTTACTGTGCCGCCATGACAGATGATGACCATAACAGAATGCGTTGGGCAAGTCGGCGAGGACTACTTGAATTAGATTTATTCCTCGGCGACTTCGTTGCCTATGAATATCCTAAGCTGTCGATGGAAATGAAAGCTCAGTATAAGGAGCTGATGACGTCTGCTGATCAAGACATATTTGAGTGGCTGATGGGAAGAAAGGTGTCAGATGCAGCGCTAACACCCATTGTGACCGCCATCCGTGACTATAAACGCACGGTTCGTAAAGGTTACTGATCGCTTGCAGCGTAATCTGGTAGGGTCAGTAGGCCACAGGTTGCGTTAACCGGCACGAGGACTGTATCTGAGGCTTGGTCCTGCAATCTTGGGTAGTCACTGTTAAAGTGAAGGCCCCGCGACTCCTTCCGATGCTGTGCGCAGGCGACCATCAGCTTTGCCACCTGTGTCAGGTTTCTGAGTTCTAGTAATTCTTTGGTGATGGTGAAGCTTGCATAATAATCATCTACTTCCTGCTCTAACACGGCAATGTGATTAGCAGCTCGCTTCAGTCGCCTGTTGGTCCTAACAATCCCTACATAATCCCACATCAGTCGGCGCAGTGCGTGCCAGCTATGCTGGATGACGACGGCCTCATCTGACATTCTGACTCGACTATCATCCCATTTAGGCAGACTTTCACTCATCACTTCAGGGAGATGAGACTGAATATGTTCGGCTGCACTCAAGGCGTACACGAAACATTCGAGTAACGAATTACTGGCCATTCGATTCGCACCGTGCAATCCGGTACAGGCAGTCTCGCCGATAACATAGAGACCGTCGATGTCTGTTGCGCCAAAGCGATTAACGACGACACCACCGCAGGTATAATGTGCAGCGGGAACGACGGGGATTCGGTCTCTTGTTATATCAAGTCCGAGACTGTCGCATTGGGCTAGCACGGATGGGAAATGCGCCTCAATCTCCGCTGATGGCTTATGGCTGATGTCCAGGTAAACACATTCGAGTCCGAGCCGCTTCATTTCGTAGTCTATAGCTCTTGCCACCACATCTCGCGGTGCCAGCTCTGCGCGGGCGTCAAATCGAGGCATAAACCGTTCACCCGATGGCAGGTGAAGCGTAGCTCCCTCGCCACGCAGTGCTTCGGTCAGAAGAAAAGTTCTAGCCTTTGGATGGTAGAGGCAAGTCGGATGAAATTGATTGAACTCCAAATTCGCCACGCGACATCCCGCACGCCAGGCTAGCGCAATACCGTCACCTGTTGCCCCATCGGGATTACTGGTAAATTGATATGCCTTGCTCGCACCGCCGGTGGCTAAGACAATCGCTCTAGCACCGACCGTTTCCACTTCGCCAGTAAGTGTGTTGAGCACATACGCACCAACAGTGGCGCCGTTGTTTACGATTAGATCAACAACGCATCGGTCGGTTAGGATGCGGACGTTGTTGCGCTCGTTAATGCGTGCGTTAAGCGCTTTCGAAATGGCACTACCCGTGCTATCGGCAGAGTGCAGTATGCGTCGGATGGAGTGTCCACCCTCCATCGTCAGGTGAAACTCTCTAAACTCCTGGTCCGGTTGGTCGTTTCTTAAATCAAAATCAACACCTTGTGCGATTAACCAATCGACCACTTCGCGGCTTCGTTGAATTGTAAAGTTGACTGCAGCTTCATGGCAGAGGCCTGCCCCGGCTTGAAGCGTGTCAGCTACGTGAGATTCGATAGAATCTCGCTCGTGCAGTACTGCAGCCATGCCTCCTTGAGCCCAAGACGTTGACCCTGAGTGCAGGTCGGCTTTGGATAATAAGCCGATAGAGAGTGTCTCTGGCAGTTGCAGCGCCAAGCTCAGACCAGCAGCACCACTTCCTACAATCAGGACATCAAAATGTATATCGCGCACCATGGACTCCGTGTTCTCGCTGCGGCACCCTGTCACCTTAGGCTGCTGATGTCGCATTGTGACAAAGTTTTGGAACTTTTCGAATCAGTTGGCGTCTTAGATCAGTGAACCAGATTGGGCACAAGCGAAAGATGCCAGATCTGTCAGGTGGGAAGAAGTACTGTGGCGCTCAGTGATGGTGACGATAAACTGGTTAAGCGCGCGAAAAAGGGCGACTCTCGGGCGTTTGACCTGTTGGTATTGAAGTATCAGGGGCGCGTAGCCCAGCTCGTGTCGCGGTATGTTCGCAACAACGCAGAGGTCGAGGATGTGACGCAAGAGGCCTTCATAAAAGCATATCGAGCCTTGCCTTCGTTTCGTGGAGACAGTGCGTTTTATACCTGGCTGTACCGCATCGCGGCAAATGCCGCAAAGAATCATTTGGTCGCCATGGGGCGCAGGCCGTCATCCGACGTGGCGCTCGACGGGGCAGAGGCGTTTGAAATTCCTGATCGCCTGACTGATGCTGAGTCGCCAGATGAGGTTATTATGGCGCAGGAGTTAAAGGACGTTATTGCAAAGGCTATCGACGCCTTGCCTGCTGAATTGAGATCAGCCTTGACCCTCAGAGAGTTTGAAGGGTTGAGCTACGAAGAGATCGCTGAGGTCATAGAGTGCCCTATTGGTACTGTGAGGTCTCGGATTTTTAGGGCTAGAGAAGCAATTGATCAACGTGTGGCATTGCAGCTGCAGGGGGGTGCTAAGTGACTGAGAACGGTGGGTCGGATATGACTGAAGATGACGTGATTAAGGCCAAGCAGAGTGTTTCCGCGCTAATGGACGACGAGGCCAATGATTTAGACGTCGCCAGAGCACTCCGTGGTGTTGCCGATTCTGATGACTTAAGAGCATTTTGGCGTCGCCAGCAGTTAGTGCGTGAATCAATGCAGGGCAGCGCATTTAACACAGCGTCCCTTGATGTCAGCGATGCTGTCAAGCAAACGATTGCGGCCGATACGCGGCGGTATGCGAATCCGCTGGTATCAATGGCTGTAGCGGCCTCGGTTACCGTGGCAGTGGTGCTCGGTAGTCAACAGGCATTGCTCCTTAACACGCAACCGCTCAATGCTGTAACGGCCCCTGGCGCTGTGGTTCAAATGCCTGGAGCGGGCGTGATTCAAGCGAGTTTCGAGGAATCATCCGTCCCGCAGTTGCGGTCTGTGCCCTCTACGCAGGCGAGCCCCTCGATACAGAGTGACCAATACACTAATCGAGTCAGCTATAATCGCGTCGCTAGCGAGCGGCTCCAATCGTTGCTATCGGTTCACTATGCGGCTGCCTCTGAGGCATCCATTACGCCGTTCGTGACTCGCTCAATCGCTCCCGAAATGGCGCCCAAATAAATGGCGCCCTAATATCAGAGGTGGCAGTGATCAAAGCAGTACAGGTTGTCATATGGATAGGCCTACTGACAGGTGTCGTCCCCCATGCATTATCCGCGGATACTAACGCTGACTGTACTCTGAGTCCTGCCGTGACCGACGCTGTCGATAGGTTGCAGCGAGCTCATGCTAATTTTTCGGTTTCGGGCACCTTTTTAAAAGAGTCGTCTGCGGAAAGGGCATTTATCTCCAGCTCGCTTGCCGCTGGGGACGAGACGGGCAGTCTGACATACCTCAACGCGTCGAACTCAGGATCATCACAGACCATATGGGCGCCACAAGGACCGACACTGTCTGCTTGTGACCTCCATCGCGTTTATGTGCTGTCGATTGAGACCAGAACTAAAGTGGCAGGGCGGTCAACATCGATATTGCACCTGCGGCCCCGGGATGGTTTGCGGTTAGGTTACCGTTTAGCGATAGATGATATATCCGGTCTGATACTGAGATCAGAGTCGCTGGGTGGTGATGGCAGACTGTTAGAGCGTCACGAGTACGCGTCCGTGTCCATAACGCCGAATGATGGAGCCGTGGGGACTCAATTTTCGCAAGCAGATGAGAAGGCGGAGATTACCCTCATGCAAGACCTCGAGCTCGTCGGATTGCCCTTAGGTTACCGTGGCAGACTAGCGCGTGGCTCAGAGCAACGAGCACTGTTTGTCAGCGATGGTATAGCGTCGGCAACGGTCGTATTTGAGCCATTGCCAAACGGGCTATCACCGGGTGAAGGGGCTGCTCGACGCGGTGCTACATTAACGTATTCTCGTGGCAGTATTGTCGGGGGAGCAGGGGTGCTGGTCACAGTGATCGGTGAGGTCCCATTGCCCGCAGCCCGTTTAATAGCGGACGCGGTAAAAGTGGTACCGAGGCGCTAACCCTCATGAAAGTGCTTGAAATTGGCAGGGTTGTCGCATTGGAAAAGACCAAGGTCTGGGTAGAAACCATTCGCACTTCTGCGTGTGGATCTTGTGCTGCCAGATCGGGTTGCGGTCATCGAACACTTGCCGGTGCGCTCACAAGTGACAAAGGCCTTGTCAGAGTTGGTGAGTCTGAATCGCTCAGAGCGGGCGCTTGTTCAGTCAATGACCGGGTTGAAATTTCAATACCGAGAACCACATTGTCTTCAGGCGCGCTACTGTTGTACGGGAGCCCTCTCGTAGCCGGCATTGTTGTAGCTACGGTCTTGAGCCCTGCGCACGACCTTATTATTGCCGCCGGCTTTTTTGGCGGTCTTTTCGCCGCGTTTCTTGCGCTGAAGTGGCTGTCGACGCGCGAGCTGTTCGGTAATGTTGAGCCGCGTTTGGAGCGTCTCGTTGAAATTAACGTGGGTGACTCACCAGTGCCGGTTGAGATCTCCTAGCGCTAATTGTGTGTCTGAGCGCAAAGATGAGCGTCACTAGCTAATCCCGGCTTTGCGTGAAAAATTTATGAGAGGTATTTATCATGTTGCTGCGATTTTCCTTTGGTTTGCTGTTGTTGTGTTCCAGTCACGTCTTGCACGCTGCCCTTCCGGATTTTGCTCAGATCGTCGAGGAGCGGTCCCCTGCTGTGGTGAAAATCATCGCTGAGGCCACAGCGCCCGTGGCGACATCGCGAGATCAAATGCCGGAGCTAGAAGAGCTCGAGCAACTTCCGGAAGCACTCCGTCGCTTTTTTCAATACCGAAACCCGCCAGCTCCGAGGGCTGGGGGTACCGGCTCTGGTTTTATAATTTCCGACGATGGTTACATCGTAACGAACCACCATGTTGTCGACGGCGCGGATACTGTGATCGTGCGAATGTCTGATCGTCGTGAATTTGATGCAGAGGTCGTCGGTACAGATCAGCGCTCTGATTTAGCTCTCTTGCGGGTCAGCGCCACTAATCTCCCCTTCGTCAGTCTAGGGAGTTCGAGCGACTTGAGAGTAGGGCAATGGGTATTGGCCATCGGATCACCATTCGGACTTGATTATTCTGTGACTGCTGGAATTGTCAGTGCCAAAGGGCGAAGCCTGCCGACTGAGCGCGGTGAGAATTATGTGCCCTTCATTCAAACCGACGTCGCGATTAATCCGGGCAACTCGGGGGGGCCACTTTTCGACCTGAGTGGCGATGTTGTGGGTGTTAACTCTCAAATCTTCACGCGGTCGGGTGGATCTATTGGTTTGTCGTTTGCCATTCCAGCAAAGGTGGTAGCAAACATCATAGACCAATTGAAAGCGCGGGGAGAGGTCGTGCGCGGTTGGTTAGGTGTCAGTATTCAGGATGTTAATAAGACACTCGCTGATTCATTTGATCTAGACCGTCCACGCGGCGCATTGATCGCGCAGGTTGGGGGCGGATCTCCAGCGGAACGAGCCGGTTTAGAGTCCGGCGATATCATCGTCGAGGTGGATGGGGAGTCAATCGAGGTATCGGCCGATCTGCCGCATGTTGTGGGTTTGCTCGCACCGGGCACGATAGTGGATGTCACCGTCATTAGAGAAGGAGAATCCAAAGGTCTACGTGTCGAGATCGGCGCTTTAGAGGCCGATGAAGTGGCTCGTATCGAGACCAGCACCAATGAGCCTGGCGTATTGCGTGTCCTGGGGATGACGCTGCGTGACGCCGAGGAGGCGGACGACGAAACTGCGGCTGATGTGCGTGGTGGAGCTGTGGTTGTCGATGTGGAAATGGCATCTCCGGCCTTTGAGGCAGGTATTAGACCCAACGATATCGTGACTCGGTTTGGACGGACTGCTATTAGCCGCTTAGACGACATGCAACAAGCCGTCGATAAAATCGATGCAGGTGATTCAGTGCCAATGAGGCTTACTCGGCAGGGGACCCCGTTATTCATTGGTATCAAAGTACCGGAAAATGACTAAGCATTGAGTGGTCAGGGCATTGGCCCCTGCGCTAAACTCCGCCTCCGATAGGGCCCGAGACCGGGCCCTTATTTATTATCTAGGGAGCCGCAGTGACCGATCTGAGTCACATTCGCAATTTTTCAATTATCGCGCACATTGATCACGGTAAGTCGACGCTAGCTGACCGGTTCATTCAGCATTGTGGGGGATTGTCAGCCCGCGATATGGCTGAGCAGGTGCTCGACTCGATGGATATTGAGCGTGAGCGCGGCATCACCATCAAAGCTCAGAGTGTCACCCTAGACTATACCGCGCGTAGCGGCAGAGTTTATCAGCTGAATTTTATTGATACTCCCGGGCATGTTGATTTCTCGTATGAGGTGTCGCGCTCGTTGGCAGCCTGCGAAGGTGCCCTTTTGGTGGTGGATGCAGGGCAGGGCGTAGAGGCCCAGTCGGTAGCGAATTGCTATACCGCTATTGAGCAGGGCCTTGAGGTGTTGCCCATTCTTAATAAAATGGATTTGGCTCAGGCGGAACCCGATCGGGTAAAGAACGAAATCGAGGAAATCATTGGTATTGAGGCGAGTGAGGCTGTTCCCGTTAGCGCCAAGACCGGTTTAGGCATTGAGGATGCCCTTGAGTATTTAGTCGAGCATATACCGCCGCCTATAGGCGACTATGATAAGCCGCTGCAGGCTCTGATCATTGACTCCTGGTTTGACAACTACCTCGGCGTCGTATCGCTGGTCCGAGTCAAAGAGGGCAGCTTGAGAAAGCGCGATAAATTTATGGTGAAATCCACCGGCAAAGTTCATCAAGCCGACATGATTGGCGTATTTACACCTCGTCGAACAGTGACTGATCAGTTGCGGGCAGGCGAGGTGGGTTTCATCGTCGCGGGCATTAAAGACATCAAAGGAGCTCCGGTTGGCGACACTTTAATTGCCTCTAACGCAGCCAATACGGCGGCCTTACCCGGATTCAAGGAGGTAAAACCTCAGGTATACGCCGGTATCTTCACGATTAATGCCGATGACTATGAAGACTTTAGGGATGCGTTGGGGAAGCTGACCCTCAATGACGCCTCATTGTTTTACGAACCTGAATCCTCGGACGCATTAGGCTTTGGATTTCGCTGCGGCTTTCTCGGCATGTTGCATATGGAAATTATTCAGGAGCGACTCGAGAGGGAATACAACCTTGATTTGATAACGACCGCCCCTACGGTTATCTATGAGGTCGTGAAGAAGGGCGGCGATGTCGTTAACGTCGATAATCCATCGAAGCTTCCTGATTTGGGTGATATTGAGAGCATGCGCGAACCTATAGCGCGCTGCACGATTCTGACACCGCAGGATTACCTCGGCGCAGTCATTACTTTATGTGTCGAAAAGCGCGGGTCTCAAGTGGATCTGCAGTTCCTGGGCCAGCAAGTTCAAGTGGTTTACGATATCCCTATGGCTGAGGTGGTGTTGGACTTTTTCGATCGCTTAAAATCGGCTAGTAGAGGTTACGCGTCTCTCGACTATTCATTTGAGCGCTTCGAGACGGCGCCATTGTCGCGCTTAGATGTTCTCATTAACGGTGATAAAGTCGATGCACTATCGGTGATTGTGCATAGAGACTATATTCAGAGTCGCGGTCGCGTGTTGACGGAGAAGATGAAGGATCTCATTCCTCGTCAAATGTTTGATGTCGCGATACAGGCAGCTGTAGGCGGGAAAATAGTGGCTCGGCAAACCGTCAAGGCACTTCGCAAAAATGTGACAGCTAAATGCTATGGCGGTGACGTTACTCGAAAGAAAAAGCTGTTGGAGAAGCAAAAAGCAGGCAAGAAACGTATGAAGCAGGTAGGCAATGTTGAGATACCACAAACCGCCTTTTTGGCGGTGCTTCAAGTCGACTAGTGTACTGCCTGCGAGGATATAACGTTGAATATTGATCTGCCTCTGATACTTACCCTGATTGTCGGTGTGAGCGGCGCTATCTGGATGGTTGACGGGCTACTTTTTGCCAGGGCTCGCGCTGCACGGCTAGAACAACTTCAAAATCAGTACCCGGGCTGGCAGGATAGTGGCTCTTCGGATGCCAAACTGTTTGCCGCCGCTGCGGCTCGAGCAGCGACCGACCCCGTGGTTGTAGAGTATGCAAAGTCGTTTTTTCCGGTGTTGGCCTTCGTACTAGTATTGCGATCGTTTCTTTATGAGCCGTTTCAGATTCCCTCGTCGTCGATGGTGCCAACGCTGCAGGTCGGTGATTATATTTTGGTAAACAAATACCGATACGGCTTGAGACTGCCGGTTACGCGGACCAAGATCTGGGATATGGCGTCGCCGCAAAGGGGCGATGTGATGGTTTTTTATCCGCCCCATGCGAACGATCAGTATTACATCAAGCGGGTCATTGGTATCCCAGGGGATCGTGTGCAGTACCGCAATAAGCAGTTGACGGTAAATGGTGAGGCGATCCCGCGAGAATGGCTAGTGGATGCCGAAGGTACAGCGCGAATGCAGATTGGGTTGGAGACACCGCGAGGCGATAGGGCTCATCCAATACAAGTGGATCGGATGCGGCCTGCGCGAGATTTTTTTGTTGTCGTGCGGCCCGGTCATTACTTCATGATGGGGGATAACCGCGATAACAGCAGCGATAGCCGTGTTTGGGGACAGGTACCTGAGGCAGATATTGTTGGCGAAGCAGTGGCGATCTGGATGCACTGGGAGTCATTATTCAGTATTCCGAGCTTTGATCGAGTAGGCGGGCTGCATTGATTAGCGCCTCAACTTGGCCCTCGTACCGAGGCTCGCAGGTACCGCCGAAGGGCGTTCGCGGCAGTGGTACCGTTTCCGTTTTTTGCGCAGTTATTACTGCCTGGGTATTACTCACGGCGATCTTACGCGTACTACCGGTGTATCTTGAGCACAGAACAATTGTCAGTGTGATGGGATCGGTTGTGGAAGGCTACGCATCGGGTACGGATTCGACGAGCGATGTAAGAGAAGCGCTGAATCGCGCTTGGTCCGTGAACCGTATCGATCAAGCGGACGTCGATGATGTGAAAATTGAGCGTTTAAGATCCCATGTTGTGCTCCGGCTGAATTATCAGGCTGAGTTTCCTCTGTTCGGACCCGTCAACGGTGTATGGGACTTCGATGAAGTGGAAGTCGATGGCCGATAGTTCGATGACGGGCGCGCCGCGGTCGACGGTGAAGCTCACTCATGTGGCTCTTCAGCGCGCGATTGGCTACCAATTTGCGGACGAAGCGCTGCTAGTCAGAGCTCTTACCCACCGTAGCTTCGGCGCAGACAATAACGAGAGACTCGAATTTATTGGCGACGGTATTGTCAACGCTGTAGCCGCCAATCTCCTTTACCATTCGTTCCCAGCGCTTGACGAGGGCGATTTATCGCGTCTGCGATCAAAGCTGGTATCAAAAGAGGGATTGGCCAGAGTAGCTGCCCGTTTTGATCTGAGTGCTTCGATACGCCTTGGCGCGGGTGAACGGAAAAGTGGTGGTAGACAGCGAGCCAGTATTTTGGCCGATGCGGTAGAAGCTATTGCGGGCGCTGTCCTTATTGAGTCTGGATTTGACGTGGCGAGTAATGTTGTCGCTACTTGGTTTGACGAGGACGTGGCTTCCCTGGATGTAAGCCGTTCTCGTGACGCGAAGACACGATTGCAGGAGTGGTTGCAAGGCAGAGGCCACTCTCTACCGCAATACGCGGTTCGATCTATTAGTGGCGAAGACCACCATCAGATGTTTGATGTCGTCTGCTCCTGTGATGCTACCGATGTCACAGGTGAGGGCAGTGCGTCCAGCCGGAAAAAAGCCGAGCAAATTGCGGCTGACGCGTTGTTGGAGATATTGAGTAATGACAGATAAACCCGAAACGCATTGCGGTTTGGTCGCCTTGGTAGGTCGGCCCAACGTGGGTAAGTCTACGCTTTTAAACTTCATGTTAGAGCAAAAGCTGAGCATAACGTCTCGCAAGCCCCAGACAACGCGTCAGCAGGTCTTAGGCGTCAAGACTGTGGGCGCCGACCAAATGATTTTTGTTGATACACCAGGCCTGCATCGACACGAGCCTAAGGCGATTAATAAGGCTATGAACCGCTCGGCCACGTCCGCCATAGCTGACGTCGATATCGTACTTTTTCTGATCGACCGAGCGAAATGGACCGAGGAGGATGCGTGGGTCTTGGAGAAACTGGTTTCAGTCAAGGCGCCGGTAGCTCTGGTCATTAATAAAGTGGATTTACTCGACGACTACGGGGCACTGCTGCCGGAGATGGGTGAACTGCAGGCGCTGCACGAGTTCGCAGGAATTTTCCCAATTTCGGCATTACGCCAAAAAAACTTGGATGTTCTGGAGACGTTTATCAGAGATAAGTTGCCAGAGGGACACCATTTATTTCCCGAGGGGCAAATCACAAACCGGACAGAGCGCTTTCTGGCGGCAGAACTCATACGGGAAAAGATAATTCGTCAGCTGGGCGATGAGTTGCCACACACTACGGCCGTTGAAATTGAATCATTTCAGTCTGATGATCGGGGTGTACTGCACATTAATGCGATTATCTTCGTCGAACGAGACGGGCAAAAGCGGATCGTTATCGGGACGGCTGGATCGCGGTTGCGATCCATTGGAACCGAGGCTAGGCGAGACATGGAAAAGGCCTTTGACAGTAAGGTCATGTTGAAGTTGTGGGTCAAGGTAAAGTCCGGTTGGTCCGATGATATTCGTGCCTTGCGGAGTTTGGGGCTCGAAGGCGAGTCGTGACTGCCTCGATGCAGCCTGCGTGGGTCTTAGGCCGCCAACCGTACAGAGACTCTAGCTATTTGGTTCATCTGATAACCGCTCAAGACGGGCGAGTTTCAGCCGTTGTCAAAGGCGCACATCGGAAACAACAAGGAGGCATGATGGCGAGTTTATTGCAGCCTTTTAACCCCCTGTTGGTGAAGCTGGGGGGGCTGAGCGAGCTGAAATACATGGCCTCCGCAGAAAGCGCCGGCATGGCGCTGGCTCTCAATGGTGAGAAGTGGTTGACCGGTTTATATCTTAATGAATTGCTTACTCGTCTCTTACCTAAGCACGACCCCGCGCCAACGGTATTCTCCGCTTACGGTCGATCGCTCGAAACGATTTCGAGATCCGATGAGGCCGAGCTGACCTTGCGCCGGTTTGAGCTCATTTTATTGGAGGTATTGGGCTACGAGATCCAGTGGACGGTGGATGCAGCGGGAAGCAAAGTTCAGGCGGATTCGTATTATAACTATTACTCCGATAGGGGATTTATTGAGGTCGCCCCGGGTTCCGATCGAGCCGAATTGTGTGGTGCTGATCTTATGACATTGAATCGGTGGTTCGCTGATAATGCAGCTATCGATGCCACCCTGCGTGTCAAATTAAAGCGGATCATGCGCGAGGCCATTTCGTATCGACTTGGCGGGCAGCCTCTGAAGGTAAGAGACGCCTTTAACGAGTGGCGGCAGCTAAGGGGCATTCCGGAGTGACGGTGTGATTAAAGGTGTTGGTGTCGATATTGTCCTCATCTCCAGAGTTGATGCGGCTTTCGATCGTTTTGGATTGCGGTTTGCGCGGAAAATACTATCGGCGACTGAGGTGGAAAACTGCGATATTAATGCGCGCTTTCTGGCCAAGCGATTTGCGGCGAAGGAGGCGATCGTCAAGGCCCTGGGTACCGGTTTTCGCGGTGGCATAACAATGCCAGCGATCACGGTGTCAAAAAGTGAGTTGAATCAACCTTTAGTTATTCTCTCCGGACCCGCATTAGCTAGACTAGAGGCGATCGGGGCAAGTGAGATTATGGTCTCCATTTCGGATGAAGTAGACTCAGTAATTGCATTTGCTATCGCACAGTGACGACTCTTTTTCAGGCGCGTTTATAGGATCAGATATTCCTTATGTCAGCGGACAACTACCCAACCATAGAATCGACCATTGGAAATACTCCGCTAGTGCGGTTGCAGCGCATGCTGAAGAACCCCAAGAGCGTCGTTCTGGCTAAGTTGGAGGGGAACAACCCCGCTGGATCAGTCAAGGACAGACCTGCCATGAGTATGATCCGAGAGGCGGAAATAAGGGGTCGGATCAAGCCGGGCGATACCATTATCGAGGCCACAAGCGGTAATACGGGGATTGCGCTTGCGATGGCGGCCGCCATCCGGGGGTATCACCTAAAATTGATTATGCCCAGCCACATGAGTAGTGAGCGTAAGCAGTCAATGGCAGCCTACGGAGCTGAGCTTATAGAGGTTTCTCAGTCCGAGGGAATGGAGGGCGCCCGGGATCTGGCTGATGCGATGGCGATGGCGGGCGAGGGCATTGTCCTCGATCAGTTCGCTAATCCGGACAACCCCCTTGGGCATGTTGCGACCACGGGTCCCGAGATTTGGGAGCAAACGCAGGGTCGCGTGACGCATTTTGTTAGCTCTATGGGTACGACGGGTACGATTATGGGCGTGTCATCCTTTTTAAAAGCGCAGAACCCCCGCATTCAAATCATTGGCCTGCAGCCGATTGAAGGATCACAAATCCCGGGAATAAGACGCTGGCCCGAGGCTTATCGACCCACTATTTTTGATGAATCCGCTGTTGACCAAGTGGTAGACGTATCTCAAGACGTGGCAGAGGCGACGATGCGCCGGATGGCACGCGAGGAGGGAATCTTTGCAGGTGTGTCCTCTGGCGCATCGATTGCGACCGCCATTGGAATTGCAGAGGCCCACGACAATCTCACGGTCGTCGCAATAGTGTGTGACAGAGGCGATCGTTACTTATCCACTGGCGTTTATGAGTAGCTGGCATGGCGACGCATTCCTACGACATCAATGACCTCAAGCGACTGATGGAGCGGTTGCGGGATCCAGCTTATGGCTGCCCCTGGGATCTTCAGCAGTCCTATCAATCCATAGCGCCGTTTACGCTCGAAGAATGCTTAGAACTCATTGATGCGCTAGAGCAACACGACTACGGTCATGTCGAGGAGGAGCTTGGGGATCTTTTATTTCAGATCATATTCTACGCTCAACTGGGTAAAGAGGATGGGTGGTTTGATTTCGACAGTGTTGTGGCGCGCATCACAGACAAGCTGATACGTCGGCATCCCCACGTTTTTCATGAGGGCCAGCTAGAGGGCGTTATTGAAGAGCATAGCTCGCTGGAGAGCATTAAAGCTAATTGGGAGCGGGGTAAATCGTTAGAGCGTGCTCAGCGTGCTCAAATGAGCGTGATGGATGACATCCCAACGACGCTGAGTGCCTTGGCCAGAGCGCAAAAGCTTCAAAAACGCGCTGCAACCGTCGGGTTTGACTTTGCTGACGATGAGGCCGTGTCGGCGCAGTTGGCGAGCGAAATCGAGGAGTTGAGGCAGGCTACGCTTACTGAGAAGGCGGTTGAGATCGAGAATGAGCTTGGCGACGTATTATTTACTGTTGTAAATATGGCTCGGCATTTAAAAGTAGACTCGGAGGCGGCACTTCGCAAAGCAAACCGACGTTTCGAGGGACGGGTAAGGGCCGCAGAGACAGCAGCTCGCGGTGAGGATAGCGAGCTTGAATGGGAGGACTCTGATCGCCTTGACGAGCGCTGGAAAGAAGCGAAGCGCAAGGAAAGAACAAATCACGACTTGTAAGCCGGTCGACCGATGTGTATTTTCTCGCCCTTCGGTTTTGACTTGGCCGGATACCAGTAAATAGGAACACTATGCGTATTATTCTTTTGGGCGCGCCTGGCGCCGGCAAAGGCACACAAGCTGCGTTTCTCTGCGAGCACTTTGGCATACCGCAGATAAGTACAGGTGACATGCTGAGGGCAGCCGTCAAGGCAGGCACCGAGCTTGGGCTGAAAGCCAAGACCATTATGGACGAGGGTGGACTTGTATCGGACGATATTATTATCGGGTTGGTAAAAGACCGACTCGCAGACCCAGACTGCGCAAGCGGTTGCTTGTTGGATGGATTTCCAAGAACTATCCCGCAGGCCGAAGCTATGGTTGACGCCGGTATCGAGATAGATCAAGTGATTGAAATTGACGTCGATCATGAGGAAATCGTAGCCAGGATGAGTGGTCGCAGGGTGCACCCGGGAAGTGGGCGTATTTACCATGTGGCGTACAACCCGCCGAAGCAAGATGGAATTGACGACGTAACAGGCGAAGCCCTTATTCAGAGGGACGATGATGCTGAGGAGACGGTGCGGCACCGGCTAGCGGTGTACGAGAGCCAGACGCGTCCTTTGGTTGAATTTTATCGCGTCCTAGAGGGGCCGGCATGCCATCGCATAAACGGTATTGGCACTGTCGAGTCGGTGACAGCCAGTATCAGAGACGCCCTCGCTCAGTCGTAATACGCTGCGCCCCCCCATACCGCGTCTGTCTGACAGGCAAATAGGCAGGTCCAACATGGATGTTACGCCCATTATTTATCACTATCCCGCGTCGCCATACGCTGAAAAAGTACGCTTGTTAGCTGGCTACTTGGGCGTTCCCTGGCGCTCGTGTGATGTGCCTATTCAACCTCCACGGGATACATTGGCACTGCTCGCGGGTGGCTATCGCCGTATTCCAGTTATGCAGCTTGGTGCCGATATATTTTGTGATACCGCCATTATCTGCGATGAGATAATTGCCCTAGGTGAGAGACCGCTTGCGCCTTGCGATGACGAGGCCCTCGCGCTTGCTAGAGTAGCCGAAACGGAGGTATTTTTTGCTGCCATCCGCCAGAATACACAGTTCAAAATTGCGCTAGGACTCGTGCTGAGGCTGGGCATAAGAGGCATGTTGGCTTTTGCAAGAGATCGACGATCTTTCGCGCAGGGGCACGGAGCCGCGGCATTGTCGCCCGAGGTAGCGAGAACCGTCTTTCGCGACTTTTTAGTGGAGTTAGATGCGCGACTTGGCAGTGACGATTTTGTTGGTGGTGAATCACCGTGTCTCAGTGACTTTTGTTGTTATCACCCTATTTTCCTCGCTAAGGGGTTTAACGCCATAAAGGATTCTCAGTTGTCTCCTGCGGTGAGGTCTTGGGTGAAACGGATGGCCGTATTGGGTTGGGGACACCATGACCCTGTCACCGGTTCTACTGCGATTGATGTGGCGAAACAGTCAGACCCGCGGATCTTGACTGGCGTCGGAACAAATTGCGCTAATGTGGGTCAGTGGGTAACAGTGACCCCGACGGATACTGGAAGAGTGCCGGTAACCGGTACGCTTGTTAGCCAAGACGAGCGCCGGACAGTCATTGCTCGGCGGTCGGATGACGTCGGTTTATGCCACGTGCATTTTCCGAGATTGGGATTCGAGTGCCTCACTATTAGCTAGGGCTGCATTAGTTAGGGCTACATTAGTGAAGGCTACGGATAACGTCAGGATGAGGCGAGACACATGAAGGGAACAGTCCTTATAACCGGTGCATCGGCGGGTCTTGGCGCCGAGTTTGCTAGGCAGCTCGACGGCTGCGCCGATCGGTTGATTCTAGTGGCGCGTCGTGGTGAAAAGCTTCAGTCCCTGGCTGCTACCTTGAGTATCCCGGTCACTATTATTGAACAGGATCTTAGCGTGATTGGATCACCTGCCGAACTGTGCCAGACAATCGATGACGCGGGTCTGTGTGTTGATGTACTGATCAATAACGCCGGGATTGCAGGGCCCAATTTATTAGACGTGTCCGATTTTCAAGTCCAACGATCGTTTGAGCAGCTTATGATGAGTACGGTTGCCGAACTCTGTAGCCGTCTCATTCCCGGTATGCGTGAGCGCGGGTATGGACGGGTGATCAATGTAGCATCGGTGGCCGGACGTTTTCCCAGTTCGGATACGGGTAACTATGGTCCAGCAAAAGCGTATGTCATTGCTTTGTCAGAAGAGCTCAACCTTGCCTGTCGGGGGGCTGATGTCGTTGTTTCTGCCTTGTGTCCGGGCTTCACCCACACGGAGTTTCACGAGGTGGCTGGCATGATGGAGGCAAAAACGAGTTCACCTGATTGGCTGTGGTATGACGCGACTACGGTAGTTCGAGAGAGCCTGCAAGGATGTGATCAAGGGCGCTCTATCGTCATTTCTGGTCGGTTGTACCGATGGCTCGATCCATGGTTACGCTCCAGTTTGTTCCGAGGCCTTTTGCTGCGACTTGCTGGGCGGGGTTAAGGTGAGCAACCACATCTTGGCTCTGGCACTTCGGGGGCAAATAATTCACAATTCGCGCACGTTAAGTTCACTAGATTAGGGGTAGATCAATGCCAGTTATAAAGTTCATTGAATTCGATGGGACCACGCACGAGGTCGATGCAGATGAGGGTATGAGTGTCATGGAAGTGGCAATGAAGTATGACGTCCCCGGGATTGATGCCGACTGTGGTGGTGGTGCGGTCTGCGGAACGTGTCACTGCTTTGTGGAAAAATCCGCTGGGTCCTTGCCAACGGTTGATCCTCAGGAGGAATCAATGCTGGGGCTGCGCCCAGATCGAGAGAGTAATTCGCGCTTGAGTTGTCAGCTTCAGGTCAGTAACAGCATTGGCGATATGACGGTAAAGCTTCCCGAATTTCAGATGTAGAGCGTCGGTGGGTTATGAATGACAAGCGTGATCACATCATCCCTGACTCACTAACGACACCACTTTCAGATCTTGATGTCTCAGATCCCAGACGGTTTGAGCAAGACTGCTGGCAACCCCTGTTTAGGAGGTTGCGAGCAGAGTCGCCGGTTCACTTTCAAGCGTCGAGTCCTGCCGGGCCGTTTTGGTCTATAACGCGCTTTGACGATATCGTTGAGATTGAAAAAAATACCCAAATTTTCTCGTCAGAGCCCACGATAGCCATCGTTGACCCGCCCCCAGATAGAGGCTCACTGATGTTTATTGCGATGGATCAGCCCGAGCATGATATTCAGCGGCGTGCGGTTCAGCCCGTTGTAGCACCAAAGAATCTCAGGGAGTTTGAGACCTTGATCCGCCAGCGCACGGGAGAGGCGTTGGACGCTCTACCCATTGGCGAGGTCTTTGATTGGGTTGAGCTTGTCTCACGCAACCTGACCACGCAGATGCTAGCTACGCTCTTTGATTTCCCTTGGCAGCTTCGTCATAAATTATCGGAGTGGTCAGATGCGATCACATCCGACGAGCGGATGACTGCGGGTCGCGGTCTAACCGAGGACCAGCGTTTAGATGTGATTATGGAGATTTTGGAGGTCTTCACGCGGCTATGGCACGAACGGGCGGGAGATGGTGTTGAGTCCTTTGACCTAATTCGACTTTTGCAACGTGACGCTCATACGGCCAACCTGGTCAATGATCCCAAAAATTACATTGGGAATCTTATTTTACTGATAGTGGGGGGCAACGATACGACGCGGAACTCCATGTCGGGTGGCGTTTTATTTCTCAACGATTTTCCAGAGCAGTTTGAGCGTGTAAAGGCTGACAGGAGTCTTATCCCATCCATGGTCTCTGAAATTATCCGTTTTCAGACGCCACTGTCGCACATGCGGCGAACCGTGACACAGGATACCGACTTTAAAGGTCATAGGATGAAGGCGGGTGACAAGGTGGTCTTGTGGTATTGCTCCGCCAATCGAGACGAATTGGTGATCCCCAATGCAGATCGTTTCCTGATCGATCGATCCGGCGTGCGCAATCATGCGGCCTTCGGGTTCGGTATTCACCGTTGTATGGGCAATCGTCTGGCTGAAATGCAGCTGCGGATTGTTTGGGAGGAGGCCCTGAAGCGTTTTGCCACCATCGAGGTTGTGACGCCTCCCACACGCCTTTGCCATAACTTTGTTCGCGGCTACTCACATATGCCAGTGCGCGTACAGCGTCATTAGACGCAGCGTCCCAGTGTGATGGTAAGAGTAATTTTGATGGTAGGTACTCGGATAGTAGTTGCTGGGATGGTAGGTACTCGGATAGTAGTTGCTGGGACGGTAGGTGCTCGGATAGTAGTTGCTCGGATGGTAGGTGCTCGGATAGTAGTTGCTCGGGTGGTAGGTGCTCGGATGTGAACAATAGTGTACTGCCCGCTGTCGGGATTGATGGCTGCAGAGCCGGATGGATTGTCGCGTACAGACATGAGGGGTGTGTTGCACTCAGGTTATTTACATCCCTGGCTGCTTTGAATGAGCGATTAGCGAGTGATGCGTCGGTTATGATTGATATGCCTATCGGGCTGCATGTCGCTGACAGCGTAAGACAGTGCGATGTGCTTGCTCGACGCTGTCTCAGTCCTTATCGATCAACCAGTGTTTTTGGCGTACCACCGAGACCCATCACACGCATAGGGGACTATGCGGAAGCAAATGCAGCGTCACGCGAACTGACTGGAAAAGGCTTGAGTAAGCAGTCTTTTTACTTGTTTCCCAAAATAAGGGAGGTGGACGACTGGTTGATCAATGAGCATCGGCAGGGGCGGTGGAGTGAATGCCATCCAGAGGTGGCCTTTGCGTCGTTGAACGGGGGGCTCCCTTTGGAAGAGTCAAAAAAAACGGATCTTGGCCGGCAGCAGCGCATCGATCTTCTTCGCGAGGTGGGTGATGTCGACGGATGCCTCGCCACAGCGCTGGAGATGTATCCGCGGAGGGCCCTTTTGGCAGACGATTGTGTTGATGCTCTCGTGTGCCTCCTAACCGCGGAGAGACCACAGAGTGAGCGAATCGCCATTCCTGATAATGCCTTTCACGATGCGCGAGGACTGGCCATGCAGATCGTGGCGCCCGCAGTCAAATTAACTGGCGACTTTGAGCGCGGCTGACTCCGGCGCGTCCTGAGGTCCTCTGATTAAGCCTCCTGGTGTTGTGCCTAGAAAGCGTCCGCCATCGAATGTTTGGACACCTGATTTGAAGGTGGCGCGATATCCCGTCGCAGATTGGAGCAATCGCTTGCCGCCTGCGGGTAGGTCACGAGCGACCCATGGCTGACTCATACCGATCTTATCGAGTTCGATAATATTAATATCAGCGAGGTATCCCGGTGCAAGAATACCCCGATCCTCGAGTCCGTAAACGCGAGCCGTATCGGCACATTGGCGCTTTATCGCCTCGCTTAGAGTGATACGAAATCCATCACGATCTCGCACCCAATGCTGCAGCATGAAGGTAGGCGACGCTGCATCGCAAATCGTGCCGCAGTGGGCACCACCATCTGACAATGAGTTGATGCAGTCATCAGATTGCAAGACGGGCTCGAGAAAATTCAAGTTACCATCGGCGTAGTTAAGCAATGGAAAATAGATAAATCCCGTTCCATTTTGGCCCGTCATTAAATCGTAGGCATACTCAGCACCCGATACGCCGGCGCCAGCCGCGAGATGGGCAATGGATTGTTGTTCCGTGGGCTCGTAATTGAATCCTTCGGTTAGCGCATATTGCATGTCAAAGGCGTTGGCCATGAGTTGGCCCAGTAACTGTAGCTCACTATCGGGGAAAATAGAGTCTTCCGCTATGAGCTTTGCCTTGAAGTCAGGGTCCAGTAGCTTCTCGAGTTGTGCGGATTCGCCGAGATCTGCGGCTTCTGCCCAACTGGGTTTAAAGGAAAAAGGGTTAAACGTGGTCCGCCAACCGAGAACTAGGCCTGTGCCTCGCATGGAAATTTGAGCGAGAATATTGGCACCTTTGGCATTTTGCTCGCGCATCTGTGCCAGTTGATCGTCAAAGTTCATCGCTTTTATCGGTGACTGCAAGGCTGCGAACGTGACAGGTACTCCTGACTCTCGACTCAGATCACCCATCCACTCAAACTCATTCCACTCGGGCAACAGATCGCTCGCCATTTCGAAGACGCCATGTCCTGCCCGCTTCATCCCTTTTCCTATGCCCATTAACTCTTCAGGTGTGGCGGTTGTCCCCGGCACTAACTCTCCGTCGATCGACTTGTGAAGAACGGTGCGCGATGTTGAGAACCCTAACGCGCCCGCTGTTAAACCCTCTTCAACGATCTGCGCCATTCGAGCAATATCAGACTCGGTTGGTGGCTCGTTTGCCGCGCCACGATCACCCATAACATAGGCTCTGACCGCTCCGTGCGGTACCTGCGTGGCAACATCCACAGCTCGGGGCATGGCTTCTAGCGCGTCTAGGTATTCAGGAAAGCTCTCCCAATTCCACTTCATCCCTTCGGATAGTGCGGACCCCGGTATGTCTTCAACGCCCTCCATCAGGCCAATCAACCAGTCGTGTCGATCTGGAGCAGCAGGGGCAAAGCCGACTCCGCAGTTACCCATCACGACCGTTGTTACGCCATGCCAAGAGGAGGGAGCCATTTCTTCATCCCAGGTCGCTTGTCCGTCGTAATGTGTGTGTATATCGACAAAACCCGGTGCAACATAGCAATCACGTGCATCGACAATCCGAGCCGCTTCTCCTAGATCAGTGCCAATCGCCATAACTCGGTCGCCTGTAACTGCTACGTCGGCGACGAAGGGCGCGGCGCCAGTACCATCAACGACAGTACCGTGCTTGATAATCAGATCGAATGTCATATTGCGTTCCCAATTTTTATTGTCAGTACAATTTCCCTCGTCGCTGCGGGGTCTGTCAACCTGGTTTGTTAGCTGACGTTTGACGATTGAGTTTGTTCTCGATCAAACGTAACGTGTAAGGCATCCAGATAATACGAAAGTGACGCTATGAATTTCGATATTCCCACGGATGTTCGTCAGTTTCTCGATGAGGTGGAACAGTTCATTGAGCGAGAGATCAAGCCCCTTGAAAGCGCGGATGACAACATGCGCTTTTTTGATCACCGTCGGGAGGACGCAAGAACCGACTGGGATCGTCAGGGCCTGCCAAGCGAGGAGTGGGAAGCATTGCTTGCTGAGGCAAAGCGCCGGGCAATAGCGGCGGGAATTTACAGTTATCCATTCCCCAGCGGACACGGCGGACGAGACGGCAACAATCTCGGGATGGCGATTGTAAGAGAACACCTCGCAGCCATGGGGTTGGGACTGCACAACGATCTTCAGAACGAGCATTCAATCGTCGGAAACAATATTGGATTGCTGTTGATGCTGGAGTACGGGACGCCTGAGCAGCAAGCAGAGTGGTTGCCAGGTCTAAAAAACGCGACTCGCGGTTTTGCCTTCGCGATCTCCGAGCCAGACCATGGCTCAGATGCTACTCACATGGAGACGGTTGCCCATCGTGATGGTGACGATTGGGTGATTAGTGGTGTTAAAACCTGGAATACCGGCGTTCACGCTGCCCACAGTGACATGGTGATGGCACGAACCTCCGGCAGCGCCGGGGACGCCCAGGGGATTACTGCATTTCTGGTTCCTATGGATGCCGCGGGTGTGGAAATAGAAGAATATCTGTGGACGTTTAATATGCCATCGGATCACGCTCGGGTTAGGTTCAACAGTGTCCGTGTCCCCGATGAGGCCATTTTTGGTGGTGAGGGGAGAGGACTGCAGGTAGTGCAGCACTTCTTTAATGAAAACCGAATTCGTCAGGCGGCCTCGAGTCTGGGCGCGGCGCAATACTGCGTTGATCAAGCTGTGGCGCACGCAAAGGAGCGAAAGCCGTTTGGTAAGGCCCTAGCGACTAACCAGGGTATTCAGTTTCCTCTCGTGGACCTGCAGGCGCGCTGTGAAATGCTGCGAGCGTTGATTCACAAGACGGCATGGCTAATGGATCGTGACGGTGCTTTTTCCGCCTCAGACAAGGTTTCGATCTGTAACTATCAAGCCAACCAACTGTGTTGCGAGGCTGCCGATACGGCCATGCAGGTTCATGGTGGTATGGGCTACTCTCGCTATAAGCCTTTTGAGCATATTTATCGACATCATCGGCGATATCGGATTACCGAGGGCGCTGATGAAATTCAAAAGCGGCGCGTCGCAGGTTATCTATTCGGTTTCATGGGACAGAAAAAGCCCAAGGGCGTCAGTTAATTGTGCTCGAGGTTGATTTCGAATCAAAGTTGTCGAAGTTTGTTGAACGCTCACTTTCAGGGATGCGACTGGTCAGTGTTCAGCAGCTCACGTCAGGCGCCTCGCAACAAACGTTTAAAGTCAGCGTTAAAGACAGCGAGGCGAACGAGTATCATTATGCTCTGCGCCGCGCGCAGCCTGGGTTATCGGCAACGTCGCAAGGACAAGTAACGCCATCCACCGAAGCGGCACTCCTGGGCCTGGCCGCAGATGCCAATATTCCCGTGCCCACTGTTGCGGCATCACTCAGGCCCTCAGATAACTTGGGTGAGGGTTATCTAATGGCGTGGCTAGAGGGCGAAACTTTAGGTCAGCGTATTGTTAAAATACCTGAGCTCGGGAAGTTCAGACCAACACTGGCCTATCAATGTGGCCAAGCCCTTGCGCGCATTCACGCCATAGACGTGCCCAGCGCGATCAAGGATTCGCTGAGTTGTGTGTCTCCAGCATCCTTGGTCCACGCAACCTGGGAGACCTACATCGCACTTAATACCCCGCAGCCAATGATTGATTTTACCGCGCAATGGCTACTGCACAATCTGCCACCCGACGTTGATGCTCGATTGGTACATGGCGACTTCAGGAATGGTAATTTGATGGTATCCAAGGCGGGCTTGGAGGCCGTCCTAGACTGGGAGCTTTGTCATATGGGCGATCCAACCCGTGATCTGGGGTGGCTGTGCGTCAACTCATGGCGGTTTGGCGTGCGAGAGCTCCCTGTAGGTGGGTTTGGCGAGATAGATGAGGTTATTGCCGGTTATGAATCGGTGTCGTGGGCTCCTGTTGATAAAGCCGCGCTTCAGTTTTGGGAGGTGTTCGGCTCATTTTGGTGGTCGGTAACGACATTGGGTATGGCGGAGACATGGCGGACCGGTGAGACACCGTCGCTGGAGCGTCCAGTTATCGGTCGGCGCAGCACGGAAGCTCAGATGGACTGCGTTCATTTGCTCATTCCAGGCGCTTTCAGCCGTGCCGTGCCCGCCACGACTGATGCTAATTTGCCGTCAGCAACTGAACTCATCTCGTCTGTCAGGCAGCATCTAAAGAGCTCTGTTCTGGACAACCTAACAGGGCCCGATCACTTTTTTTGTCGTGTGGCTTTAAATTCTCTGTCGATAGCTGAGCGTGAGCTGCAACTCTCGCCCACGCTTGAGCGCGATGAGCATCACAGATTGACCGAGTTGTTGGGTGATGGAGATCTGGCAGCGCTTCGGTGGCATTTGGTTCGCGCGCTTCGTCAGGGCGAGGCGCTACCGCAAGCATTAGTTGAAGAGCACCTGAGGGAAACAGTGGCGGGTAGATTGCAGATTGATCAGCCGTTCTACTCAGCACTAACTCCCTGACTATCGCTTTGTGATGGCCTTTGGTAATAGTGTTTTGGCTTCTACTGGCCTAGACTAACGCCTATGCCGTTGTAGCTCAGTCGGAAGAGCGTTTGCCTCCTAAGCGAAAGGTCGCAGGTTCGATCCCTGCCAGCGGCGCCATCTCTGGCGACTAATGAATGACCCTGAGCCATGGAGCCAAAAGCCCGCGACAAGCCGTTTACAGCCCGGGTACATGTCTTTGGTGAGTGCTAAGTCTGTGATAGGTAATTAGCTTTCACACGCAGTAACCCGTCAAAAGGAGCCTCGGCAGTCATCATCTGTTTTACTAGCGACTGTCGGCGTGAACCCCCAGATGAGTGACCTGCTGCTCTCTGGCGATTGGTTGCTTATTCCGTAACGTGGAAATCGCTCACGAGAAGAGTTGCCACCTCGTTTCCACTTGCTTGTTACACTCGCAACAACAGTCAGCTATCGAGGGGTTTACGTGTCACGTCGCAGGGTGCAGCTCAATCGTAAGACCACGGCGCGAGTATCCACACCGGCGTCAACAGATCGGTTTGTAGGAACTGTCCGCGACCTGAGCAGCGATGGAAGAGGTGTTGTTGAGGCCCCTGATGGCCAAATAGTCTTCGTTTCTGGCGCCTGGGTCGGTGAAGAAGTGGTTGTTTTACGAACGCGTAGGGGCAAGGAGGTCAAGGCTGAACTTGATGATGTGGTGACCGCCTCACCTCACAAACAAGAGGCGCCCTGTAGTGCTCACCGGGACGGCACTTGTGGTGGTTGTGCGTGGATGTTCATCGACTACAAAGCGCAACTCGCGCAAAAGCACGAGAAGCTTAATCGGAGCGTATCGGGATTGGTCACTGACGATCTCGATGTCCCATTTTTAGGATCGCCAGCGGCGTTAGGTTATCGAAATCGCGCTCAGTTCAAAACTGACGGTGAGGTTATGGGTTACGTCGCGCCGGGATCGCACACCATTGTCGATATAAGTTCCTGTCCCATTTTGACTGACGAAAACCAGCGTCAACTGGCCTTATTACGTTCATCTTTACCCAATCCACAGTGGCGGCCTGGAAAGGATAAGCGCTGGACGACAATTGATATTGATGACGAGCGCTTAGTGCCTCTGGTTAATCAGCGACAGCCTTTTAGACAGGGTAACTCAGAGCAAAACATGATTATTATTAATTGGTTAAGAGAAAAAATTGATCATTTATCTAAAGTTGAGTTCGTATTGGAGTTATTCTGCGGTTCCGGCAATCTAACGACGGCTATTGCATCGCAGACTGACGCGACAATTGTCGCGGTAGAGGGTGACACAGCATCATTACAGGCGCTTGGTGACCGTGAACTCAGTCAAGTCCAGACCTTGAGAGTCAATCTGTTTTCAAAAGCCGAAATTAAAAACTATTTGCCCAATCCACCTCAGAAACTCGGCGTTGTTCTCGATCCACCTCGTGACGGATTAAAAGAACGTGAAACGCTCAAACCGTGGTTCAGGCGAGCCGATTGGGTGCTCTATATAGCGTGTGACTTAGCTACGTGGGAGCGGGATAGTCGGTTCCTTTTAGGCTGCGGTCTATCGCTTTCCGAAGTCTGTGGGCTTGATATGTTTCCTCAAACGCCACACGTGGAAATTTTATCTGTGTTTAAACGGCGTTCTTAGTCATATCGACCAGGGCATTAAAGGCCGACTTAAAGTCACCTTGATGAACGATGCGACGGCGTTTTGCCGTGAGCTGATAGTCGTACATCGGGTCGTAATAATCCCTCAACAATGTCTCAATCCAGAGTTTATGAAGTGTGGGATCGCCTTGTCGGTGTGCCTTTAGTGCTGCGTCGAGCATGTTCGAGAGCTCTCGAAAGCGAACTCCGCCCAAGCGCTTTTGGATGTTGTTCAAGCTATTTCGCAAGGAGGATGAGAACATCTCGAACGCCTCAACTGAACAACCGGACTTCGCGAGCAATTCGTCGTAGTTACTCAGGATGTAATTTTCCCAGGAGTGCTGGACTCGTTCTTCCAGACTAGCCTCGACGACGACTACGGGCGCGTCACGCAGTTTTGCTTGCAGCTCGAGCGGTAGCGCGCACCGTCCGATCAAACGACTCTCGTCCTCCATAATAATGCGACTGCAGGCGTTGCTCTGAAGCCTCAAGAGTGCGATCGCGATACGATTCTCGAAATCAATTTGACTGGGCTGTGGGTCAACCCGCTTTCCAAAGGCGCTACCCCGATGGTGTGCAAGCCCTTCTAAATCAACGGCCGGTAGGGGAGTGGCATCAACCGAATGATGGAGTAGGGCTGTTTTTGCGGTTCCAGTGCGACCTGCTAGCACGATTACATCTGATTCAGCGAGGCAACGAGTGAGTGTGCTCAACAGATAAGATCTTAGAGCCTTGTAGCCACCTTCTATGATGGGTCGGTGGCAGCCCTGTGAGGCGAGCCAAGTTTGAACAGTCCGAGAACGCAGCCCACCGCGAAAACAGTATAAGACGGCTTCGGGATGCTGACTGATCTCGAGTAACCAGTTGGCAATGCGGACTTCTCTAAGCGTGCCCGTCACTAACTCATGCCCCAATGCAACAGCTGCCTGCTCCCCTGCCTTTTTGTAACAGAGACCGACCTGTTCTCGTTCCTCGTTAGTCATCAACGGCAAATTAACCGTATTTGGAAAGCTACCTCGCTCGAATTCGATCGGAGATCGGGTGTCAATCAGTCGGATACCATCCAAAAATAGCGCTGAGAACTCGGGCGCCTTTATGTCGCTCGTCGTTGGCTCAGTCACCGAGTCTTAGTTCTGCAGTGCTGTGACGTGATTTTGATAATGTGCCAATCGGCTCATGAGGGAGGTTGGCCTCGCGCAACGTATTACTGACTGCAATTACGGCCTCGGGTCGCACGGAGATCAAAAGGCCCCCGCTGGTCTGGGGATCACACAGAACGGCTATTTTCTCCGGTGATAAGTTTGGCAGGTGTGACTTGATGGATTCGTAGTTTCGTCCAGTGCCACCTGGCACACAACCTGCGGCAATGTACTCGGATAGATTGGGCAGCAACGGCAGACTGGACCAGGTAATGTCGGCGTCTAACGAGCTTGACGTGATGAGTTCCACTAGGTGGCCGGCCAAACCGAAACCCGTCACATCGGTCATGGCGGTAACGCCATCAAAAGTGGCGAGTGCTGTGCCAATGTTATTCAGCGCACACATGCTCTGAGTGGCGGCCTTTGCATCTGGCAGCCGAACTTTGTCGCGTTTTATGGCCGTGCTGGTAATGCCCACACCCAGAGATTTGGTTAGAAAAAGCGTGTCACCAGGGCGTGCTGTGTTGTTTTGCTTCAGATGCTTGATCTCGACCAGCCCCGATACTGCCAGGCCAAAAATAGGCTCGGAAATATCGATGCTGTGTCCGCCGGCAAGCGCTATCCCAGCCTCTTCACAGGTCGCTCTTGCGCCAGCCAGAACCAAGCTCGCTATCGATGGCGCTAGTGTGTTGACTGGCCATCCTAAAATGGCGATTGCCACGGTCGGGGTGCCGCCCATAGCGTAGATATCACTGAGGGCATTGGTCGCGGCAATTTGACCAAATTCAAAGGGGTCATCGACAATAGGCGTGAAGAAATCTGTGGTGCTTAGCAGTGCTCTTCCCCCGCCAATATCGACAGCCGCGGCATCGTCACGGCTATTGTTGCCAACCAGCAGTGATGGGTCTGAGCCAGCTTGCGCATCGACCTCCACTGGGGTGAGTATTTGCCGCAATACATCGGGGGACAGTTTGCAGCCACAACCGGCTGCGGGGCTAAATTGTGTCAGTCGTACGTCACTTGTTTTCATGGTTACCGCTATTCATCATTTGTGAGCTGGCGTGCCGCAATTCGATTGAAAAAACGCGTGGGTACCGTCATGCTCGCGGGCATGTTCCGTTGTACCTCACCAAACTTTCGCATAGTTGCGGCCCTATGTCTGCTGTCGATAACAGCTTTGTCCGCACATACACCAAGCGCAGAACGAAGCGCAGAGCTTTCCGACGCCTTTGCGGATGAGCGGATTATATTCCAGAGCGCCGTGAAAGAACTTCGCTCAGGTGCAGGACCGCGATATGAATCGCGGCGCGCAGCGCTGAATAATTATCCGCTAACCCCATACTTAGATGCGTTAGCCATCGAGGGTAATCTACATGACGTGACATCGGATTCGGTGCGAGCATTTGTCGAATCAGCCTCCAATTCGCCTGTTGCAGCAAGAACGCTGCGAAGTGTGGTTCGTCACAAGACAGCGGATCGGAAATGGCAGACGGTGATTGACGTGACTGATGGATATGAGCTGAGTACCGAGCTTCAGTGTCACAGGGCGCATGCATTATTAATGACCAATCAAGCGGAGCGTGCCACGACGATCCTTACCCACGTGTGGGTGGTGGGTCAGTCACAAATTAAAGCCTGCGATCCCGTATTTAGCGAGTGGTACCGACGGTCTGGGCCGAGCGACGAGGTAGTCTGGAGTAGGGCACTCAAGGCGGCTGATGCTCGGAATATGACCCTGCTTCGTTATTTAAACCGCTTCGCTTCGACAGGCTTAAAACCGAGCCTGAGCGATCTGGGTGCGATGGTAAGTCGTCCTGACCGCGTGACGCAGAAAACACGCGGTGCCATCGTCCGACAGCAAGACATTGCAGTCGCTGGCATCAAGCGCTTGGCGAGAGTGAACCCTGGACGAGCATTCGAAGCCTTGCAACAACTAGAAAGGCGCTTTTCATTCAGTGATGAGCAAATGAGGGCTATGCACAGTCCGATAGTTCGGCACAGTTTATTCGCCAAGAGTGCTGCCCCAATCGAGTGGTTGATGTCGCGTTTACCTGCACTAGGGGATGATGAATTAACCGAAATATATTTACGCTCAACCATTGCCAACGCCGACTGGGAAGCTTTCCGTATCGCCTTTCAATGGCTCTCAGTCGAGAAACAAGCGACCGATGAATGGCGCTACTGGCGGGTTATGGCAGCTGGACCTGGCGAAGCCACGCGTTCGGAGGCGGAATTGAATGAGTTGGCATCTGGACGCGGTTTTCACGCTTACCTTGCGGCCGAGGCACTTGGATTACCGTTGACGCTGGGTAGCCACTATCACGCGCAGTCATCAACGGATGCGGAGGCGCTGGAGGTCGAACAACGTGTATTGGAACTCAATGCGCTGGGTATGAGGTGGGAGGCCACGTCGGAATTTAGAAGTGCTTTATCGGATCCGGCGATAGCCCTGCGGCTCGCGGACCTCGCGGCAGCGCTCGGTTGGCACTCCTTGGCCATCGAGGCTGCCGCTGCCGCAAAAGCGTGGGGGCGTCTTGATTTGCGCTTCCCGATGGTCTTTGCCAGTGAATTTCAAAATGCCTCTCAGGAGTCTGGCCTTGGGGTTGAGGAGCTTATCGCTATTGCTCGGCGGGAGAGTGCTTTGTCGCCCAGCGCGGTTTCGGAGGTTGGCGCGCGTGGGCTCATGCAGCTCATGCCCAGCACAGCTCGGCTTACGGCACGTAAACACAATTACCGATACAGCCGCTCGCGTCTCATGGTACCCAGCTACAACACGGCGGTCGGTGCGCTCTATTACAGAGATCTCCTGACGCGCTACGAGGGTAATCGCTTACAAGCGCTTGCGGCTTACAATGCGGGGCCTAATCGTGTCCGCCGATGGATCAATGGCGATATGAGCGCAGCGCGATGGGTCGATACTATTCCATTTAAAGAGACGCGCGAGTATGTTCGAGCGGTCATGGCGTATAACGTGATATACCGGCTTAAGGCAGGCAAGCCTGCTCAGTTATTGTCTCAGGCTGAGCGGGATTATCAGTACTAGGAGTGTCAGTAGAAAAACCAGAGCGCTAAGCACTACTGAATCGGTCGCACTAAAGCGTAAAACTAAAAAACGATAAGGAATCAGCATGAAAAGTCTACAAATGCAGTCTTGCGTACACGAAGAGGGCACTATTGAGTGCGCGCTATTTGATGTCGATATTCCGGCACCGTCCGATAATGAAGTCATGGTTAAAATCGAGGCCTCTCCGATTAATCCATCTGATTTGGGGCTGATGTTTGGTGCTGCCGACGTGGACTCGATTCGAGCGTCAGAGCGCAATGGATATCCCTCGATTGTGCTCGATGTCCCCCCGCCTGCTATGCGCGCTATGGCGACACGTATGGGTGAGTGGCTGCCTGTGGGAAACGAGGCCTGTGGCACAGTTGTCGAAGCGGGATCTAGCCCAGAGGCACAAGCGTTGCTGGGAAAGCGAGTTGCCTTGTTTGGTGGTGAAATGTATGCCGACTATCGCACAGTATCGATGTTTCAATGTATTCCGCTACCTGATGCTACGGCATCTGAGGATGGCGCTTCATGCTTTGTGAATCCCATGACAGCGCTGGGCTTCGTAGAGACCATGAAAATGGAGGGTCATAAGGCGATCGTCCACACGGCGGCGGCGTCAAATTTGGGCCAAATGCTAAATCGCATTTGCCTGAGCGATGGTGTGCCACTGGTTAACATAGTGAGAAGCGAAGATCAGGTGGCACTTCTTAAGGCGGAGGGTGCCGTTCATGTCGTTAATAGCTCCGACGCCGACTTTTCTGATCAGCTCGCTGTAGCAGTCAATGCGACTGGTGCCACGCTGGCCTTCGATGCGATTGGCGGCGGTAAGCTGGGAAATGCGATTTTAATGGCAATGGAGGCGGCGGCGGTCAAGCGCATGAGTGAATGGTCGCGCTACGGCTCGAACGAATTTAAACAGCTTTACATCTACGGAGCACTCGATCTGGCGCCGACCTCTCTGAACCGCGGCTATGGTTTCTCTTGGGGGATTGGTGGTTGGTTGCTCACGCCCTTTATGATGAAGGCGGGAAGAGAAGTCGTAGATCGTATGCAGGCCAGAGTGGTTGCCGAATTGACTTCAACTTTCGCTAGCAGCTACTCAGACCGTATAAGTCTCGTCGAATCGGTCACGCCGTCAGCCGGGGCAAAATACGGTGTTCGACGCACGGGTCAGAAGGCGTTGATTACATTTTAAGTCAGCCACCGGCGAGTTTGCAGGTGTAACCTAGGGATTCCAATGCGTTCTTGCAGGTGGCGCGTTGATCACCTTGGATTTCAATTCGCTCGCCCTTCACGGCGCCGCCAACACCGCATTTCTGCTTCAGTGTTTTGGCGATACTTTTTTGCTCTGTCGGGGATACGGGCAGGCCGTCGATAACTGTGACAGCTTTGCCCCCACGACCCTTCGTTTCCCGGGAGATACGGACAATACCGTCGCCTGTGGCGGCGGGTCGGTCCTTTCCACATACGCAGTTGCCCACGGCTCTGAGGCATTGCGTGCATAGGCGGCCTTGATCAGTACTGTAAACTGGCCGATTGTCGGACTTGGATTTCATTTCACACCATCATTCGTTTGGGGCTTTTAACATCAGTTTAGCAGTTGCTATTGTCTCGCTTAATAAGCGGGGGCGCCAAATGTGAGGTCTTCGATGAACGCTAATGTGAATGAGGGTACTGTGAAGGAAGGAAAGGGTGAAGCATTGATCGAGGTACTTGAGACAAAAATAGCCTTTCTTGAGGTGGCCAATGACGAGTTAGAGCGTGTGCTTCTCCTACAGCACGAACGCTTAGAAAAGATGGAGATGGCTTTGAAAGAGCTGCGTAATGCATTGCAAGAGCAAGCGGCGCAGCTAGAGGGTTTGGAGCCGCCTGAGAGTGAGCCGCCACCGCCCCATTACTAAAATAGAATTCGATTCCGAATAAGAGACAACAAATGACATTGAAGCGAACACTCTTTGCCTTGATAGCACTGTTAGGTGCTTTAGCGCTTTACACAGCGCAACTGATCAGCACACCAAAGCCGCCCGCTCACCAAGTTTTTTTGGGCGGTGACGTGTTGACGATGGACTCAGACAATACTGTCGCTGAGGCGATTAGTGTTCGCGCGGGTGTTATTGACGCGGTTGGAACTGATGCCGACATCGAGGCATTAATAACACCAGCGACTCAGGTGGTGCGACTCGAGGGGCGCACCTTGATACCGGGGTTTATCGATGCGCATGGACATTTTCCGGGCTCTGGGCAAACCGCTTTTACGGTTGATTTAAACAGCCCACCCATTGGCGATACTCGGTCCATCCCACAGTTGCTCGATAAGCTGCGCATCTTTGGAGCGGAGAGACCCGACGGCTGGTTGGTCGGTAGTAATTACGACGATACCCTGCTTGCAGAGCGGCGACACCCAACTCGGGACGATCTCGACTCGGTATCCGTATCGCGGCCAATCGCTGTGGTTCATGTGTCGGGCCATCTGATGGTTGTCAATAGCGCTGCGCTGGCAGAGCTCAACATTGACGAGACGACGCCCGATCCCGAGGGAGGTCATATTGTGAGAGACCTCACCTCTGCCGATAAGCGAAGACCAAATGGTGTTCTGGAGGAGACAGCAACACACGCTGCGCGCGAGAAGATGCTCGATCTCTCTGCAACAGATGCATGGCGTATGACCCAGCTAGCGACGTCTGAATATCTCGAATACGGCGTTACGACAGCGTCAGCCGGTGGCATGCCGACGGGATTGGCCAAGCTACTTGGACCGATGTCCCGCTATAACCAGATGCCGTTGCGCGTCGCACTGTTTCCCTTCTTTGACGAGGTGGGCGCTGGTCTGTTGTCGGGCGACTTATCATTGGATGATTTCAGTGGCGGTCGTGTTGTAGTGCCTCGTGTCAAGATTGTCGCGGATGGCAGTATTCAAGGATTTACCGGGTACTTGAGTCAGCCATACCATAGGCCTTACAAGGGCGATGCGACCTATAGAGGTTACCCTGCAGTTCCCCGTGAGGCGTTGTTTGAGCAGGTTGCGGGCCTTTATCAACGACGCATTCAAGTGGCAATTCACGGTAATGGCGACGCCTCCATTGAAGATGCGCTCGACGCGATCGCCGCGGCCAGTGAGCGATTTCCGTGGCCGGATGCGCGGCCCCTCATCATCCACTCTCAAATGGCCCGAGAGGATCAAATTGCACGAATGGCGGTCTTGGGTGTAACGCCGAGTTTCTTTGCCGCGCACACCTTTTTTTGGGGCGATCGTCACGCTGGCATCTTTATGGGGCCTGAGCGTGCCGCCAATATGAGCCCCGCTAAGTGGGCCCTGGATGCAGGTGTTCGGTTTTCCTCACATATGGATACGCCCGTTACGCCTATGCGACCACTGCAAGCGGTTTGGAGCCCGGTTGAGCGCAAAACGAAGTCAGGTGTCATACTGGGTCCAGATCAGCGTATCGATCGAATGTCAGCCTTGCGCGCGGTCACGATTGATGCTGCCTGGCAGATCTTTATGGATGATCAGATAGGCTCGATCGAGCCGGGAAAACTGGCAGATCTGGTGGTGTTGTCGGGTAGTCCCTTAACTGCGCCCGATCTGCGTGAGCTCGTCGTCGATATGACCATAATTGAGGGTGTCACTCACTTCGCGCGCTAACGGCTACGCAGATAGCTTGGCCCGCCAGATACGTAGTTCACGAGCCAGTGCGTCTGGGGCCTCCAGTGCTGCAAAGTGTCCGCCTCGCTCAAAGTCATTCTCAAAATGAACTAGCTTGTGAAATCGGTTGCGTGCCCAGCGTTCACTGGTTCGCATGATCTCTTTGGGAAATACGCTCAAGCCAATAGGGCGGGTTATCGGTGCTAAATTAGGCGTTGCAAAGCTTTCCCAATATAGCCGTGCAGAGGAGGTGGCAGTATTAGTCGCCCAGTACAGGGTGACGTTGTCTAGTAGCAGATCTTTATGTAGCACGTTCTCTGGATGTCGGATGTCATTTACCTCACAGTCCATCCAGAACCCAAACTTCTCAATGATCCATGCCAACTGCCCCGAGGGCGAATCGGCCAAAGCATACCCTAATGTCTGTGGACGAGTGGCCTGCTGCTTAGAGTAGCCCGAGTCCCATTCGTTATAAAACTGAAACGACTTAAGCGCATCGATCTCGTCTGAGCTTGGGTTGTCCAGGGTGCTTTCATCGGGCAGCACGACGGGTAAGGTGCAGTGTCCACCCACGCAGTTGGTCTCGTCTTGCAACAGTATGGCTTGGGTCACGATCGATCCCCAGTCGCCACCGTGAGCGAGGAACGTTTGGTAATTCAAGCGTGCCATTAGTTGCTCCCACATGGCTGCAATTTTGGCAACGCCAAAACCCGGAGAGGTGGGCTTACCCGAAAAGCCAAACCCGGGCAGAGCGGGGATCACGATGTGAAAGGCGTCATCGGGTTTACCGCCGAAGCGTGTCGGATCACTCAATGCGTCGATGATATCGAGATACTCAAGCACCGAACCGGGCCATCCGTGTGTAATCAGTAACGGGGTTGCTTGGCTGTGTCGACTCCGCTTGTGAATAAAATGGATGTCGAGGCCGTCTATGTTGGTTATGAAATTCTCAACGGCGCCGAGCCGTCGTTCCAAGCGGCTGAAATCATAGTCGGTAGACCAATAATCGATTAGCTCCCGCTGATAAGACAGTGGCACACCTTGATCCCAGGTTTCTACGGTTTCAGCGTCGGGCAAACGGGTTGATTTCAGTCGACCGACTAGATCCTCGACTGCTGAGTCCAGAACCCTTGGCTTAAAGGGGAGTATGGGGTGTGTGCTCATCTAATAGTCCAGCCAGTAGGGGAGGATGAACCATACGGCGGGGTGCTATTCAGCTCAAGTACTCTTATGTCGGCAAAGTCTTATCGATATCCCGATTGAGTTGCGTTTCGAGTGCAGCTCTATCTGCCACGGCTTCGACATTATTGCCCAATAAATAAGTCGAACGAGGCTCGCGATCTAAGAACAACTTACCGGTGGATAGGCCTCCTTGAGGTGACTGGGCTAACCAAACAATCGTATCTGCCCCCTCAGCATGAGACCGTAAGACCAGTCTCGTGACTCGCCTGAACATGGGCAGGGCCTTCTGCACACCTGGGGTGTCAGACCAGCCAGGATGCATGGCATTCACCACAATATTGCGCTCACGCCATCGGTCTGCCCAAATTTCCGTCATGATGCTAAGGGCACGTTTGCATTGAGCGTAGGCCCTAGCGCCGCGGTACCCGTCTGCAGACAGATTGAGTCGCTTGAGATTGAGTCGCTCAGCATACATGCCACCAGAGACCACGTTAACAATGCGAGCGGGGAGCTCATGCGCCTCGAGTAGGGGCAACAGGCGCTCTGTGAGCAGTACAGGGGACAGTAGGAGCAGGGCATAGCTTTGCTCTAGGCCCTCACGGGTTAGTTGATGCTGATTAAAAAGCGCACCGGCGTTATTGATGAGCACGTCGATCGGCTTCCCTCCCTGTAACAAGCGCTGACTGAGGGCCTCTGTGTCACACAGCAGACTCAAATCGGCCAGTTCGAAGCGTATGTCATTACGGCCAGTTTCCAGCTCGATGGTTTGTAAGGTCGCGGCAGCCTTTTCCTGGGTCCGGACAACCAGCGTCAGATCCGCACCTGCCGCGGCTAGTTCGATCGCTGCGGCAAGACCAATACCCGAATTGGCGCCGGTAAGCACAACGTGGCGCCCCTCTAAGCGATAGCTCATAGGTGCCCATGTTCTTCGTCCTGACAGGTAGCCATGTCGAGTGAAGCATCTGAGCGCTGAGATGGTCTGTGCGTCCGCTTTGACGTTTTTGGGGTGAATCGTTGCCTCGGATGGCATGCTACTTAGCGCCGAGTACAAACCTGAGATAGCGGCGTTATATTGCGTCCTCGTGGTTTTTGCGAAGTTGCCAATTAATCGCTCAAGTCCCCACTTTAGGAAAAAGTCAGCTCGATACGTGATGTGCTGGCAGCCCTCGTCGCCGCTCACGATATCAATAGTATCGTTAACATTGATGAAGGCGCTTCGTCCGGAATAAACAATGCGTCGATCCGGCGTGAACTCGGTAATAACGTAGCGAAACGGTACCGACAGACCAACAATATTAATCTTGATCGTAAAGCAAGAACCCTTACCGACCGGTCCTGGGGTGTCTTTGCGTGCCTCTCGAACCAAGGGATCCCATTCAACGAGTTTCCTCAAATCTGCCAAATAACAGAAGCAGTCGTGCTGAGAGCGAGCGACGGTGAGCGTTTCAGTGATGCTTAGCATGGTGGCCTATCCTAGGTGTGCGTTCATCGGTACGTCACCCGGTGTGCCCTAGTTCACAGGGCCTTCAATCGTCTCGATATATGATGCGTAGGGGCTCACCAAAATCGTCGTAAACAATCTGTTTCCGGCGCTGGGTTTTTTGCCGAGAAGTTCGCCTGGAGGCCGGACGCTTAATCTTTGCCTCTCGGCGCCGATCCAATGTTTCGATGATGTCGTTGACCGGTGTTCGGGGCTGGGGTGGCCCGGTAAAAATAGGTGTCTTTACGGGAGAGATCGCCTCGTCAACGGCGCTCACTCCCGGCGGTACAGCTAATATCTCACCACCGCGCTTTAGAAAGGCGTTGGTCTGCGCTTCAAGACGCCTTCGGATCTCCTGTTTGGATGGGGGTTTTTTCACAGCGCACATCACCTCTTGCGGGAGTATAGACTCCCCGCCACACAATGTAAGGCGTGTCTCGATTTTAATGGAACTTGACTGCTGCTTGCTCGAGCGCACGACCTTGGTACTATCCACCGGACAACCATTAAGGCTTATAGGTATTAAGTGCTCGCGATTCGATCCCTTCTCGTATTTTTGATTATGGCCGTGACCGTCATACCAATAGGTTCTATTTTGGTAGTGTCGTCGTTTATTGCGCCTTATCGAGTGACCTACTTTTGGATTGGCAGGCCATGGCTGCAACTTGCAATGGCTGCAACGCGTTATGTCGGTGGCGTTCGAACTAAGGTCAGCGGATACCAGAATTTGCTTGATGCAGCCGATGGCAATCGCGTGATTGTCTGCAGTAAGCATCAGTCGACACTCGAGACATTTCTCTACCCAAGCATCATGACCAACCCAGTCGCCTATGTTTATAAAAAAGAACTTCGATGGGTGCCTTTTTTTGGTTGGTCTATTGGCCGTCTTCAGATGGTTCCAATCGATCGCAGTGCAAGGGGTGATGCCTGGCAGCGAGTTGCGACAATAGGCGCAAAGCTAATGGATCAAGGTAAGTGGATTATCATGTTTCCGGAGGGAACTCGTGCGGCGCGTGGCGATCAGAGACTGTACAAGTCGGGTGCTGCTCGTTTGGCCTTGGAGACGGGAGCGGTGGTTGTACCCATAGCTGCGGCGACAGGTCGATGTTGGCCGCGTAAAACGTGGCGTTTTATCCCGGGCGAGGTCGATATCTCGATTGGCCCGGCGCTAAAAGCCGAGGAGGGCGAGGATGCAATTGCCTTCATGAAGCGGGTCGAGACCTGGATCGAAACTGAAATGCGTATCATCGACGCACAAGCCTATCTAGACTAGTCTTTAGACAACTACATACACGTGAGGGGGCAACATGGGGTTTTACAGTGAACGCGTCGTGCCACGGCTAGTAACGTGTGCCTGTGGCACAAAACCGGTCATTCGTCAGCGGCAAAAAGTCGTCCCGCTTGCACGAGGCACTGTCTTAGAATTTGGCATCGGAGCAGGTCATAATTTACCGCACTACGACGCTAGTCATGTGGATAAAGTGATTGGTATTGACCCCTGTAGTAAGTCGTGGGAGCTGGCCGAGGCGAGGGCCAACCAGGCCAAGGTTAAGGTCGAATTTATCGAGGGTTCGGCTGAGAATATTCCGTTGGCTAGCGCATCGGTCGACTCGGTATTGATTACCTTTACGCTTTGCACCGTGCCCAATCCACAGGCCGCGTTGGCTGAGGCTCGCCGCATGCTCAAGCCGGACGGAAAACTATTTTTTTGTGAGCATGGCATCGCGCCGGATGAGCGTGTGGCGAAGTGGCAGCGCCGTATAAATCCTCTGTGGAAGCGTGTTTTCGGCGGATGTCATATCACGCGCGATACTCGTGCGCTGCTGCAAGAGGCGGGGTTTGGTATTGATGCCATTGAGCAGATGTATCTTCCCGGCACGCCCGCGGTTGCCGGATTTAATACCTGGGGAGAGGCGGCGATAGCGTGAGTCAGTCGCGTCACTGTTAGCACTTCAGACTGATTACAACGAATTTAAATGCGTGGATAGCAGGAGGGAATTGTCGATGCACCGTCCAGAGCCCAATTTTAATGTCGCGGCACAGGTCATAAAACAGGCAGAACAAAATCCGGATAACGATGCCATAATTTTTGAGGGAGCAACCCGCTCTTACGGCGAATTTGCATCTCGCGTGAGAAAGCAAGCGAGGGTGCTAAAAGCCTCAGGGGTTTGTGTTGGCGATCGAGTCGGTTTTTTGGGATTTAACCAGCCAGGCTTTATCGAGACCATGTTTGCGGCGATTAGTCTAGGCGCTGTGTTTGTGCCACTTAACTTTAGGCTCACAGGAGAAGAGTTAGCGTTCATCATAGGTGATGCAGGTATCCATACCCTAATTGTGGATCCTGAGCTTATTCCAGTCCTCGACGATGTCCGTGATCGATTGCCCTGTCGGCAGTTGTTCTCAGTAACAGGGGATCAGGCGGGTTTTTCTTGTCTTGAGATCGCAATCAATGATGCTGACCCTCTATCAGAGATAATCCATACAAGCGCTCACGACACCTTGTTGATCATGTATACGTCAGGCACGACCGGCCTGCCCAAGGGCGCGATGCTAACGCATGGAAATATCGTCTGGAATAATGTGAATGCCAATCTGGCGTTTGGTGCTAAAAATACCGACGTATTACTCACCGCTGCGCCACTGTTTCACATTGGCGGTCTCAACGTCATGACTATTTCAGCCTTTCAAATGGGAAGTCCATTGGTATTGCTGCGTCACTTTGATCCTGGCGCGGTCTTAGAGGCCATTGAAGAGCACAAGGTGACACACATGTTTGGTGCGCCGGCGATGTTTTTATTCATGTCTCAGCACCCTGCATTTTCCGAGACAGATTTATCGTCGGTTGATATCTTGATCGTGGGTGCTGCCCCCTGTCCTGCGTCCCTCATAGCCTTGTACGGTGAGCGTGGCATCAGTTTTTGCCAAGGCTATGGCTTGACCGAAACCAGTCCGTTTGCCTCTTTTTTAGGCCCACAAAAGTGTTTGGAGAAACTCGGCTCTGCAGGCCTGCCGCCCGTTCACACCGACGTACGTATTGTGGATGCGAACAACCAACCCCTCGGTCCTCAAGAGAGGGGCGAGATTTGTATCAAGGGTCCAAATATCATGAAGGGTTACTGGAATAGACCTGATGCAACCGCAAGTGCTATAGACGAACTCGGATGGTTCCACTCGGGCGATGTGGGCTATCTCGACGAGGAGGGGTACCTCTATATTTGCGATCGTTTGAAAGATATGGTGATTTCTGGCGGTGAAAATGTGTATCCGGCTGAGGTCGAGAGCGTGTTGTTTGATCATCCAGCAATAGCCGAAGTCGCAGTGATTGGTTTGCCAGATGAGAAGTGGGGTGAAGCTGTGACGGCAGTGGCTGCGTTGACTCCGACAGGCAGTCTCTCGCTCGATGAGCTTCGAGAATTTGCAGAGGCTAAGCTTGCACGCTACAAGCTTCCGTTGCGACTACATCTGGTTGATGCGCTACCGCGTAATCCCGCAGGCAAGGTGCTGAAGTTCCAATTGCGAGCAGAACTGGCCTGACTTGCGTTTCTGGTATTAGCGCCCGGGCCTGAGTGTTGTTGATGACAAGACCCATATTGCAAGGTTTTCTGGCGGCTATGGTAGTGCTGGCGGGCTGCGTGCAGGACCGGCACAAGGAGGCTGTCACCCGCATCGCGACGCCGATCGACATGTCGGGGCACTGGGAAATTGACTATTCGCGCAGCGACAACCTTCAGAGCCAGCTCAATTCAGTGTCGCGACAAGTACAGCGTGAGGCGGCTCGTCGATCGAGACTGGCAGAGGAGGGGCGCGGTTTTACCGGTAGTCCACTGCCGGGTGGGCGAGATCTTGTTACTCTCGCGCGACTCGCGGAAATCATTACTGAGCCGGCCCTTCTCGATATTATGCAGGACGATGCCCGCGTTCGAGTCAAGCGAGACAATAGTTTTGCACTGATTTGTGAAAACGATGGCTCGGGTCTTACGGCAACAAATGATGCACTCGGCGTACAGCGCTGTGGATGGGACGGTGAGCAGCTCTTTTTCTCTTTGGCACTGCAAGACGGGCTGGATATTACCCATAGGTTGTCCCGCGGAGGTGACAGTGATTCGCTTCTACTTGTTACTTCCGTTGAGACCGCTGCGGCGCGTGTCCCATTGGTAGTGAGTCAGTATTTCACGCGGTATGACCCTGAGGCACTGGGTTATCGGTGTCAACGAACGCTCACCAAGGGCAAAGTATGCACTACTCAGTAGTGATATCGTGGTTCACAACGTATTGCAGTTTGGGTGTGCTCGCTACAGTGGTCGCACTCTATCCCCAGTGGAGTTTTGCTCAGAATGACATAGCGCCTGTGCGGCTAGTCACCACGATCGATGCACCGCGTCCTGCCAGTCCAGCACGGTTTGACGTGGGTATCACGTCTGAAAGCGATGTCGGTAATGGCAGTGGTACCGCCATCGAAGCATCGTTTCGAGCAACCGAGGCTATTTTGATTGGAGCGCGAATGCGTCGCGAGTTCCAACGATCAGATGACTGGGGAGTGGTGCGGTTATTCCCTGAGGGGTCGGTTATTCCTCAATTGGCTTTGTCGATAACGGTGTTAGCTTCCGATGGTCAACAACTGGAATTGCGGGTGGCCGCTCGGCATGTGGCGGGCAAGTTACTGCTAGACCGAAGGTATCGAGATATCGCGTCCGATGAGGATTACCTCGGTGATCGTGGTGATCCCTTTGACGATCTTTATGCAACGATTTATCGCGACGTAGTCCGTGAGTTATCCGCGCACTCGCCTTCGGAATCGTATCTGCGTACAGTGTCGATGCTTCGATATGCGCGCGGAATATTACCCTCAGCCTTTTCCGGGTATCTCGAGCAGGTCTCTGGCCAGTGGCAGGTAAAACGAGTCCCGAGTGATTTAGACCCTATGGTACTGAGATTAAAAAGACTTCAGGATTATGAGTTGTTATTCGTGGACACCATTGATGAGCAGTTAACCAAACTGCACGATGAAGTGGGTGCTGCTTACCTGCAGTGGTTAAAAGCGAGTAAGACACAGTTGGATTGGCTGGAAAAACGGCGTGAAAGGCAAGTAAATACGAATGAATTCACCGATGAGTCGACGTTTACCTCACTCCAAGCGGTTTACGCCGCTTATCGATCACTCAAGATACATGAGCAGGAGCTGTTCGAGTTGGTGATCGATTTAGAGGGTGAGACTCGTTCAACACAGCTATACGCGAACGAGCGTATTTTTGAACTGACAGGAACCGTTGAGCAGCAGTACCGCGAGTGGCGAGATACGTTACGTCGGATTGATGCGCTCGAGTCTGACTTGTGACCCAGCAGCTATCATTTTTGGCCACCTGCCCTGTGGGTCTCGGACCTCTGCTATTAGAGGAATTAGCGGCACTGGGCGCACTTAGTCTCAGAGAGACTCCGTCTGGCGTTCATTTCACCGGGCCACTGGCAGTGGCCTATCGGGCGTGCCTATGGAGTCGTCTAGCGAACCGAGTCTTAGTTCGGATATCGGAGACTGCGGTATCGAATACGGATGATGTATACGCAGCAACTCGAGGCCTTAAATGGTCTGATCACATGTCATCTCACACATGTTTTGCCGTCGAGTTTCGCGGTCAGACGTCATATATTAAAAATACGCATTTTGGCGCCTTGAAAGTCAAAGATGCGATCGTTGACTTCTTTCGTGATCACACGGGACAGCGGCCCACTGTTGATGCCAAAAGTCCCGATCTACGCATCGTCGCACAGCTCAGTAAGGGTAAGCTGTCGTTAAGTTTGGATTTGTCCGGAGATAGTCTTCACCGGCGGGGCTATCGCTTAGAGGGTGGAAAGGCACCCTTAAAAGAAAATATAGCAGCCGGAGTCTTGATAAGAGCTGGTTGGGCACAGACAGCAGCGCAGGGCGGTAGTTTGGTCGATCCGATGTGTGGCTCAGGCACGCTACTTATAGAAGCCGCTCAGATTGCTCTGCGTATTCCACCCGGGCTGAATCGGGATCGTTTTGGGTTCATGGGTTGGTTGGGGCATCAGCCTGATCAGTGGCAAGTGATTCGCGCTGAGGGGCAGGCTGGTGTTCTGACCGCCCTGCCGCACGGTGTTGAAATTCGCGGTTACGACGGAGACGTGGCTGCGATTCGAAGGGCCGAAGAAAATGCCCGCCGCATGGGTCTTGGGTCAGTTGTTCGGGTTCGTGCTAGACAATTATCTGATATTACAAAACCTACACATCAAACAATGGAGACGGGTTTGTTGGTGGTAAATCCACCGTGGGGGGAACGGCTAAGCACGACGGCAGCCGCCGAAAAACTGTACAGCGCTCTGGGTCAGGTAATGCACTCAGAGTTCTCCGGCTGGAACGCAGCCGTCCTTGCGGCCCAGATGAGTCATGCCAAGGCCACGGGTTTGCGTAGTCACAAGCAGTATAAAATGAAGAGTGGCCCCATCGATATCGCGTTGTTCCTATTTGCCCTCGATGAGGCAAATAAGCTACGTCAGACTCAGGAAAAACCATTAGATGATGGGGGTGTCAGTCAGCAGGATCTACCAACACTTTCAACGGGCGGTGAGATGGTCGCTAACCGTTTGCGCAAGAATCTGAAGAAATTGTCCCGTTGGCGCGAGCAAGAGAAAGTCACGTGTTTTCGCATTTACGATGCTGACATGCCCGAATATGCCGTCGCGATTGACATGTATCAAGGGGCGATACACATGGCGGAGTACGCCCCTCCGAAGACCGTTAATGAAGTCGACGCTAACCGGCGCTTTGACGATGTGATCGACGCGGTGCAAGTTGTTTTTAATGTGTCCTCGCGAGGCGATATCGCTGTTAAACGAAGAAAAAAGCAGCGAGGTCTCGATCAGTACGAGCGCGTAGGTCGTCGAAACCAGCGTCTGTTGGTGAACGAATTGGGTGCGAAGCTCTGGGTGAATTTATTTGATTATTTGGACACGGGGCTGTTTTTGGATCACCGCCCACTCCGCGAGAGGATTCAGCGCGAGGTAAAAGGCAAGCGGTTCTTGAATCTGTTTTGCTACACGGGTGTGGCAAGTGTCCAAGCGGGAGTGGGTGGTGCACGGTACTCCACCAGCGTTGATTTAAGTAATACCTACCTTGAGTGGTTCAGAGACAATCTCGCGATTAACGGACTGTCAGAGAGCAGGCACCAGATCATTCGCGACGATGTATTGAACTGGTTGGCGTCGGAGACATCAGAATATGACCTTATCCTGTTGGATCCGCCAACGTTTTCTAACAGTAAATCCACGGCGTCTGATTTCGACGTCCAGCGAGATCACGTTAGTCTTATTCGGCTTACTATGGCGCGTCTAGCGGGCGATGGGGTGCTTTATTTTTCGAACAACAACAGACGGTTCTTGCTTGCAGCAGAAATAACCGAGGAGTTTGATGTCGAGGAGATCACCAAGTCGACGTTAGGCCCTGACTTCACGCGCTCAACTCACATACATAAATGTTGGCGTATTGTTCGTAAAGTGAGTGGTTTTACATGGCCCGAGGCAGCGCACTAGCCCGGCCGAGTTGAATTTGTGGCCGATAGCGGCGACATAGCAGATAAATCCGCCACACACAGCACGTAGCTCGCGGCTTGGAGTCGTCTTTGGCGCCCCCGCCGTGAAGAGGTGTGGTAATATCCGCCGCCGCGGCGCTGGCTGCCAAGTCAACGCACACTTGCAGTTAGGCTAACGATGACGGGAGCAGCCCATGTTGCCGGCAGCCGTAAGTAAAGGAACTTCACTATGGGACGCACGCTGTACGACAAGCTTTGGGATGAACATCTGGTGGATGAACGTGACGATGGGTCGGCGTTAATCTACATTGATCGACATCTCATTCATGAAGTTACTTCACCTCAGGCCTTTGACGGACTTCGCTTGGCTGACCGGAGGCCTCGTCGGTTAAATGCTAATGTCGCCGTGCCGGACCACAACGTGTCAACAGACCCAATGGAGCGCGCATTAGAGGGTTACTCTGGCGTTGCCGAGGTAACTAGTCGCGTGCAACTGGAAACATTGAATAGCAATTGCGCTGACTTTGATATCCCGCTAATCGATCTGTCGGATAAACGCCAGGGCATTGTTCACGTGATGGGGCCCGAGCAAGGCGCAACCCTACCCGGAATGACTATTGTATGCGGCGATTCTCACACATCCACGCATGGCGCCTTTGGAGCGCTGGCGCACGGTATCGGCACCTCGGAGGTGGAGCATGTGCTAGCCACACAATGCTTGTTAACAAAAAAGATGAAGAATTTTAGGATCTCGTTAGACGGGGCTATTAGGAGTGGTGTTACTGCCAAAGATCTTGCGCTGGCAGTCATTGGTAAAATCGGTACCGCGGGTGCCACAGGCTATGCGCTTGAATTTGCTGGTTCTGCAGTCACCTCACTCTCGATGGAGGGTCGGATGACACTTTGTAATATGGCCATAGAGGCGGGAGCGAGAGCCGGATTGATAGGTGTGGACAGCACGACACTGGCGTATGTCGACGGTCGACCGATGGCACCGTCGGGTGTCGAGTGGGAGTCTGCCGTTGCTTACTGGCGGACGCTACACAGTGATCCGGACGCCGAATTTGACTTAGAACTATCCATCGACGCGTCCTCGATCGAACCTCAGGTTACCTGGGGTACGTCGCCAGAAATGGTCACATCGGTTAGCGGTTGCGTTCCGATGATCGCTGATATGCAGACTGATACGAGCAAAAAGGCTTTGCGCCGAGCACTCGATTATATGGGGCTTGAGGAGGGGATGAGTCTGACCGATGTGCAAGTCGACATGGTCTTTATTGGGTCCTGCACCAACGCCCGCATAGAGGATATGCGCGCTGCCGCAAACGTGATCCAGGGACACAAAAAAGCACCTTCGGTAGAGCGCGCACTCGTTGTCCCCGGGTCTGGGCTGGTCAAAGCGCAGGCTGAGGCCGAAGGACTCGATAAGATCTTTATCGACGCTGGGATGGAGTGGCGAGCACCGGGCTGCTCGATGTGCTTGGCCATGAATGCGGACAAAGTTGAGCCCGGAAAGCGCTGTGCATCGACGTCAAACCGTAACTTTGAGGGACGCCAAGGAGCGGGTGGTCGTACGCATTTAGTTAGCCCCGCAATGGCTGCAGCAGCGGCTATTACTGGCCGTTTTACCGATCCTTCGCAATTGGAGTCCCTATAATGCAGGCGTTTACAATACATGATGGATGGGTGGTTCCGCTCGATCGGAGTAATGTCGATACCGACCTTATTATTCCTAAGCAGTTTCTGAAGTCGATCAAACGAACGGGGTTCGGTCCGAATTTGTTTGATGAACTGCGTTATATAGAAGCATTTGATGAAGCCAGCCCTGACGCAGCGCGTCGCTTGGATCCAACATTCTCGTTGAATAAGTCAGAATTTTCGAATGCCTCCATTCTTCTTGCGCGGGAAAATTTTGGCTGTGGCTCGAGTCGAGAGCACGCGGTATGGGCCCTAGTGGAGTATGGTATTCGCTGTGTTGTTGCTCCAAGTTTTGCCGACATATTTAAAAATAACGCCTACAAAAGTGGTCTATTGCCTGTAGAGCTAGACGAGGCAGTTATTAACGCCTTGTTCGATCAGCTAAATGAGGGGCAAGTGTTGAGTCTGACAGTCAATCTTGAAGCAGAGCAGGTTGTCTTGCCTGACGGGTCAAGCGCGACGTTTTCGGTTGATCCTTTCCGCAGACAATGCCTGCTGGAAGGGTTGGACGATATTGGAATTACGCTACAGCGTGAATCGGCCATAAGCGCCTTTGAAGCAAAGCATAGGCAGGCTCGACCTTGGCTATTCAGTGAGATCAAGGTCTGATGGCCTATCGTGTTCTGTTACTCCCGGGCGATGGGATCGGACCCGAGGTCGTCTCACAGGCCCAGCGCGTCATGGAAGCGGTCTCCGCCCAGTTCGGCCTTCAGTTGGAATTCGACTCTGCTGATCTAGGTGGTATTGCCATCGACAGACAAGGAGACCCGTATCCATCGAGCACTCAAACGCTTGCGAAAAGCGCAGATGCCATATTGCTGGGTGCGGTCGGCGGACCGAAATGGGATGTTTTGCCCGCTAGTGCAAGGCCGGAGCGCGGCTTGCTGGCGATCCGAGCGGATTTAGATTTGTTCTGTAATCTCCGACCCGCGCTTTTGTTTCCTCAGCTCGCGGCATCGTCAAGCTTAAAGCCAGAGCTCGTGGCGGGTCTTGATCTCCTTATTGTCAGAGAGCTGACAGGAGGGATTTACTTCGGTCAGCCCAGAGGTATTGAGACCTCTACAGCGGGCATCAGAAAAGGCTTTAATACTGACGTATATGACGAGGTTGAGATCCGCCGCATTGCGAGATTGGCGTTTCAATTCGCGCAAAAGCGAGGTGGTCGGCTGTGCTCTGTGGACAAGGCAAACGTTCTCGAGGTAACCATGCTGTGGCGCGATGTCGTATCTGAGCTGGCCTCAGACTATCCTGATGTTGAGCTAAGTCACATGTATGTCGATAACGCCGCTATGCAATTGGTGCGAGCGCCGAAGCAGTTTGATGTCCTTCTCACAGGTAACTTGTTTGGCGATATCCTGTCAGATACCGCGGCAATGTTGACAGGTTCTATCGGCATGTTGCCCTCAGCATCGCTTAACGCAGATTCTCGGGGTCTTTACGAGCCAGTGCATGGATCCGCACCCGATATAGCGGGTCAAGGCAAGGCCAACCCGCTTGCGACGATTCTGTCAGCTGCGATGCTGTTTCGCTACTCGCTCGATCAAAGCGAGGCCGCTGATCTCATTGAAAAAGCAGTTGAGCATGTTCTCGATAGTGGACTCAGGACTGCGGATATTTCGGGTAAGGAATCAGAGTTCGTCACTACGCAGACCATGGGTGACGCGGTAGTGGCCGCGATTTCTACCCTAGCCTAATCGAGGAGAGATGTTGTGAAGAGTTATAACGTTGCCATAGTGGGTGCAACGGGTGCGGTGGGAGAAGTCCTCCTTGAATTACTGGGGGAGAGAAGGTTCCCCGTGGGTGATCTCTATCTGCTCGCCTCCGAGCGGTCAGCAGGTTCGACGATGTCGTTTGGTGGGAAACGCCTTACTGTGCAAAATCTCGCGGACTTTGATTTTTCAAACGTTCATATCGCATTGTTCTCTGCTGGGGGCGATATTAGCGCCGAATACGCGCCGAAGGCCGCCGCTGCGGGATGTATTGTCATTGATAACACCTCACACTTCAGACGAGAGGATGCTATTCCATTGGTGATACCCGAGGTCAATGCGCATGCTATTGGTAGGTATTCGGAAACCAACATTATCGCCAATCCAAATTGCTCGACGATTCAAATGCTCGTGGCCTTGAAGCCGATCCATGATGCAGTCGGCATCACTCGAATCAATGTTGCTACCTATCAAGCCGTTAGCGGAACGGGTAAGTCAGCCATTGAGGAACTAGCGGGACAGACAGCGAGACTACTGAACGGGCAGCCGGCCACGGCCAAGGTGTATCCCAAGCAGATCGCATTTAACGCGCTACCACACATCGACACGTTTCAGGAGAATGGGTATACGCGTGAAGAGATGAAAATGGTCTGGGAGACGCAGAAGATTCTGGAGGATGACTCGATCGCGGTAAATCCAACATGTGTTCGGGTGCCTGTTTTTCACGGGCATTCCGAAGCCGTGCATATAGAGCTGCGTGAGCCTATGTCAGCAGCTCAGGCGAGAGACGTGTTGGCGGTGGCGCCAGGTGTGACGGTGCTTGACGAGCACGCCGATGGCGGCTATCCGACAGCCGTTGGCGAGGGTGCGGGTGCAGACGCGGTATTCGTCGGTCGTATTCGCGCCGATATTAGCTGTGATCGTGGCCTTAATCTGTGGATTGTCGCAGACAATCTTCGCAAGGGCGCGGCACTAAACTCGGTGCAGATAGCGGAAGCGCTAATTACAAATTACCTCTGACAACTTTCTGTCGCTGGGGTTAAGATGAGAGTTCAAGGGTTATCGATGGTTGGCTATGAAATCCTCGCGGTCGTTAGGCGCTTTTTTTCTGCTGTTTCTGCTTGCCCAGAAGACGCAGGCAATTGGGCTGGGTGATATTACAGTCGAGTCGTTTATAAACGATCCACTGCAAGCGACTATCGAGGTGCTTCGGCCGGAAAGCTTGTCAGAGACTGAGGTGCTCATTGGGTTGGCATCAAGCGCAGACTTCGATCGCTTAGGACTCGAGCGGCACTACTCGCTTTCAGTCTTATCTTTTAAGCCCAATTTCGCCAATCCAGCACGGCCCATCATAGAGGTGTTGACGCGAGAGCCCGTCACTGAGCCTTATATGAGCTTCTTGCTTGAATTGAAGTGGCCAGAAGGCCGAGTATTGCGTGAATACACGGTTCTTTTGGATTTGCCCCCGAGTAACGCTATCGCTGCAGGCACTCGTACTTCAGTATTGGCAAACGATCCGGTTGTGAGACGCGATGCGGCCGGTGAATATCGCGTGTCGCCCAATGACACATTGGGTGCGATCGCAGCTGCATTTAAGCCCTCTAACATCACTGTCGATCAAATGATGCTCGCGATCAAAGCGGCAAATCCGGCGTCGTTTCTCAGGGATAATATCAACGGTATCAGGGCGGGCGTCCTGTTGACCCTGCCAACTGATTTTTCGACTATTCCGGACGTAAAAAGCGCGAGTCGCGAAGTGGCAGCTGAATGGGAGCGTTGGCGCTCGCCCTCTGCTCGTGGGTTGCGAATCGTTGCTGATAACGAGTTGCTTCCGGTCGGTGATGACGGGGATGGCTCCACACTAAGCCAAAATAGCGAGACAATGTCCGCAGTATCTGCCGAGACCGCTGTTCCCGAAAGTACGCCTACTGAGGGTGCCGGCTCTGATCTCGCCGCCATAGAATCTCGACTGGTCGCACTCAGTGCGCAGCTTACCGAATTACAAAACGTGGTGACCGACAAAGACCAAGAAATCGCGCGCCTGTCAGCCGAGTTGGCCCAGCGTCCCTTGCGCATTAGTTCGTCTGAAGTCGGGATGCCGGCTGATGACAGCGTATCTACCGATGTGAGTCCGAGTGAAGGAACGTTCTCAACCATTGTCTCGACTGGGTTTTGGATGATTGTGCTTCTTGTGGTCGGGGTATTAGCGTGGCTAAGTAGGAAACGACTTTTTAGCGTCGCTGGATCGGAAGATGATGAGCTTGGTCCGCCGGTCAAGTCGATCATGGGAAGTAGTCTGGATGAGCTTTTACCGGTACCGACGGGAGATTCTCCATCCGGTAGCGAATCTGCTCGGATGGCTTCTGAGCGGGGTTACGGGGAGTCTCTTCTAACAGGGTATGCCTCCGATCAGTCTTTGGCTGACGCCGTGGCTGAAGCCGATATTTATGTTGCATACGGGCGACATCAGCACGCGCTCGATACCCTTGAAGCAGCCTCTGCCGCTGAGCCAGACAACGCGACAGGGCTGCTTAAAATGCTCGATATCTACTTGTCGCTCGATCGAGTGGATGAGGCAACTGAATTGTTATCACTCATTGAAGCGACGAATGCTACTGGCGCGCTAGATGCTGCCAGATCGAGGATACAGGCTCATGCGACGCCACTTGAGGGCGACGCGGGGGGTCGTGAGCTGGCTGGCGAAACGACTGATGACAGCCATGAGTCAACGGTCACCATGGACATGTCCTTGGACCTTGAATTTCAAGAGGCCGAGACTACACAGCCGGAACTGGGTGCTGGCAGTGCTGCGTCGTCGGGCGACGCCGATGATCCTGCTGAAACCGCTCTTGAACTGGCGCTGGCGTATATTGATATGGGTGACAAAGTAGGCGCATCGGAACTACTTCAAACCGCGCTGTCGGCTGGTGATGCTGCACAGCGTCAACGTGCGCAGTCGTTACTGGAAAGCCTCGAGTAAGTCACGTTGGCGTTAAGTGATGAGTCGGCGTTCAGCGCTGAGCGGGCGTTCAGCGACGAGGGGCTCGAGCCCGGTACGCGTCTCGCTCTTCGTGTGGAGTACGATGGACGCCCTTTTAGTGGCTGGCAGGCTCAAACTCGGCTAGCGGTTCCCACGGTCCAAGAAACAGTGGAAACCGCGCTTAGTAGCGTAGCAAATCAACAAATTCGGACGCACTGTGCTGGGCGGACTGATACAGGTGTGCATGCTACCGGTCAGATTGTCCATTTTGATGATCCCGTAGGTCGAAGTGTGAAGTCTTGGGTTTTGGGTGGGAACAGCGCGTTGCCGCCTTCTGTCTCTATTCATTGGGGCGGCACGGTGACAGGTGAGTTTCACGCGCGATTTAGCGCTGAGTCGAGGCGATACCGATACATTATCTCGAATACGCCAACGCGACCGGCTCAAATGGCGGGGTTGGTGACTTGGTACCGGCGGCCCCTCAGTGCGGATGCGATGAACACTGCAGCGCAAATATTATTGGGTGAACATGACTTCAGTGCGTTTCGAGCGGCAAGTTGCCAGTCGAGCACACCCTGGCGTCATGTAACGTCTATTCAAGTAGAGCGCAGCAACGACTTCGTGATTATTGATGTGACAGCTAACGCGTTTCTTCACCACATGGTCCGCAATATTGCAGGCAGCCTGCTGTTGGTGGGTGCTGGACTAAGATCGCAAGAATGGTTTCAGACTGTTTTTTTAGGGGCGGACAGGGCACGCTCGGGTGATACGGCAAGTCCCGCGGGTTTATATCTCGTTTCGGTCGACTATCCACGTGAGTGTGGTGTGCCACCGAGCCCCGACGGACCTGCATTTTTATCTCACAAGGTTTGATACACTCTCGCGCTTTGCAGTCTAGGCGAAGCTGATGCGTGTAAAAATATGCGGGATTACGACTGTCGCCGATGCGCTTGCTGCGGATTTGGCGGGGGCCGATGCCATCGGTCTCATTTTTTTTCGCGGCAGTAAGCGTTACATCGAACTGGATACGGCGACATCTATTGCCCATGCGGTATCACCCTATATATCGATCAATGCCCTTTTTGTGGATCCCACAGAGGCTGAGGTTCATCGTGTTTTGAGCCAGGTGCCGGTTTCTCAAATACAGTTTCACGGAAGCGAGTCTGCCGTATTTTGCAGTCAATTCGCGCGACCCTATGTTAAATGTGTTCCTGTATCTTCATCGAGCACTATGCAAAAAACGATGGATGAGCACCAAGAGGCTCGCGCGTATTTATTCGATACTGCTGTTGCTGGTGACTACGGTGGCACCGGGCAGTCGTTCGATTGGACCAAAATGCCCAAAAAAAATGTTGGTTATCGCGTGCTTGCGGGTGGTCTAAACACTGAAAACGTTAAGAAAGCGATTAGAATAGCGCAGCCAGATGCTGTTGATGTGAGTAGCGGCGTTGAGGCTAAACCCGGAATTAAAGATCACGACTCTGTGCGGCGCTTTGTTGCAGCAGCGAAGCGTGCAGGTGAGGAACTACTACATGACAATTGAAATCAATCCCGAGCTATACGCACAGGTACCCGATGCACACGGACGATTTGGTCCATACGGCGGAAAATTTGTCGCTGAAACACTGATGTTTGCGCTCGCTGAATTGGAGGATCTGTATAACGAGCTCAAAGACGATCCTGATTTTTTGCGAGAGTTTGATCTGGATCTGGCTCACTATGTAGGGCGACCCTCACCCTTATACGAGGCCTCGCGCTGGTCTGACATGATTGGCGGTGGTCGTATTTATCTAAAGCGCGAGGATTTAAATCACACCGGTGCTCACAAGGTAAACAATACGATTGGGCAGGCCCTGCTAGCGAAGCACATGGGTAAACCGCGTGTTATAGCCGAGACGGGTGCAGGGCAGCACGGTGTCGCTACGGCAACGGTGGCTGCTCGACTTGGTCTTGAGTGCCACGTATTCATGGGTGAAGAGGACGTCAGAAGGCAGGCATTAAATGTCTATCGAATGAAATTACTGGGCGCAGAAGTGGTGCCGGTAACGTCTGGCTCCCGAACACTCAAAGATGCCATGAATGAGGCGTTGCGTGACTGGGTAACGAATGTCGACAATACGTTTTATATTATTGGAACGGTTGCAGGTCCGCATCCCTATCCAATGCTCGTGAGAGACTTCCAGAGTGTGATTGGTCGAGAGGCGCGCGCTCAGTCGTTGGCGATGACAGGAAAGCTACCCGATGCGCTCGTCGCCTGCGTCGGTGGCGGCTCTAACGCGATCGGTCTCTTCCACCCCTTTTTGGAAGACAATGGCGTTGCGATGTACGGTGTTGAGGCCGGTGGTAAAGGCGTTGAGACAGGAGAGCACGCGGCCCCCCTGAGTGCTGGCATTCCAGGCATTCTTCACGGAAACCGCACATACCTTATGCAGGATGAAGATGGTCAGATCATGCATACGCATTCTGTATCCGCAGGCCTTGATTACCCCGGTGTGGGTCCAGAGCACGCCTGGTTGAAAGATATCGGGCGCGTAAACTATGTGGCTGCCACGGATACTGAAGCTCTGACCGCATTTCACCGCGTCACTCGAGTAGAAGGCATAATGCCCGCTCTGGAGACGGCGCATGCACTAGCCTATGCGGAGAAGTTAGCAGCCAAAATGACGCCCGATCAGCACATCATCGTTAATCTATCGGGGCGCGGTGATAAGGATATACTGACAGTCGCTGAAATAGACGGTATTGATTTAGGAGCGCTTTGATGTCGCGGCTGGGGCCTTTGTTTGATGATTTGCGTCGCGACAAGCGTTGCGCGGTCATACCCTATTTGGTAGCTGGCGACCCGAGCGAAGCGCTGACGGTGCCGTTGATGCATAGTTTGGTACACGCCGGGGCGGATGTTATCGAAATCGGCGTGCCATTCTCTGATCCTATGTCCGAGGGGCCGACGATACAAAAGGGCCATGAAAGGGCGCTTGCGGGCGGGACAAGCCTGCGCTCCACTTTAGCCCTGGTGAAGCAATTTCGAGCAACGGATAGCAAGACGCCGTTGATTCTCATGGGGTATGCAAATCCACTAGAACGCCAAGGTTACGCGGTTGTTGCTGATGCCTGCGCTGATGCGGGCATTGATGGGCTGATCACGGTTGACTTACCCCCAGAGGAGGTCGACGCAATGAATACGGAGTTACAGCGTCATCATATCGACAACATATTTCTGATCTCGCCCACAACAAGCGATGTGCGGGTGGCTACCATCACCGCGCAGGCTAGTGGGTTTATTTACTACGTCGCGCTGAAGGGCGTTACGGGTGCGGGTCACTTGGATACCGAGGCGGTAGAGCGCCACCTACAGACCATCAGGCAGCACACAGATCTTCCCATTGCGGTTGGGTTTGGTATCAAGGATGCTGATACAGCAGCGACAGTGTCTCGATGTGCCGATGCGGTCGTTGTAGGCAGTGCATTAGTAGACTTGGTTGCTGGTGACTTTGCACGTCACCAGAGCGACGCGACGGCGATTAGCAGTGCACATTCGTTGATCTCAAATATCCGCACTGGCGTAAATTTGGCAACTTCCAACTAAGACTGTCATCGCCGTATACTGCGCAAAAGCGTATGTGGCCGTGAGTGGCGCAGGGAATTGACATGAGCTGGATTGACAAAATCATCCCCGCAGGTGTGCGGAAAGCCGATGGCGACCAAAAGGCCAATGTACCTGAAGGGTTATGGCGCAAGTGTTTGAAGTGCGAAGCAGTACTTTATCGTCCCGATCTAGAGCGCAATGCCGAGGTGTGTCCCAAGTGCGATCATCACATGCGCATTACCGCGCGCAAGCGACTGGACTTGTTTTTAGACGAAGGCGGTCGAACCGAGCTGTTCCCGAGTTTAGAGACGATAGATCGGTTAAAGTTTAAAGACAAAAAGCGGTATCGAGACCGGTTGACCGCAGCGCAGAAAAGCACCGGAGAGAAAGACGCGATTATTGCGTTTCGAGGCTCGCTTCATGGCTTAGACGTAGTAGCAGTCGCCTTTGAGTTTAACTTTCACGGTGGCTCCATGGGGTACGCAGTTGGTGAAAAGTTTACCCGGGCTGCAGGTGTTGCACTAGAAAACGGTATTCCCCTAGTCTGTTTTGCTGCATCGGGCGGTGCCCGCATGCAAGAGGCGCTGATTTCACTGATGCAGATGGCAAAGACGTCAGCCGTAATCGAGCGAATGAAAGCAGCAGGCGTGCCCTATGTGTCAGTAATGACTGATCCCATTTACGGCGGTGTGTCAGCGTCTTTGGCGCTGCTGGGTGATATTAACGTTGCAGAACCGGATGCGAGAGCCGGATTTGCGGGCCCCAACATCATCGAACAAACTATTCGGCAAAAGCTCCCTCGCGGCTTCCAGCGCAGCGAGTTTCTACTGGAGCACGGCGCCATAGACATGATCATTCCACGAGCCGATATGCGTGATACGTTAGCGCGCGTGCTGTCTAAGTTCACCCACACCAAACTGGCGTCCTAAGTAACAGCGAGTGAGCTTATCTGTTCTAGATGAATGGTTGCGGCGGCTGGAGTTGCTGCATCCAACTGCGATTGACCTTGGTCTCGACCGTTGTCGCGATGTGGCTTCGAGGCTTGATCTTCTCGACAGCAACATAATCACAGTTACGGTAGCGGGTACCAATGGGAAGGGCTCGACTGTATCGGTGATGGAGGCAATCTTAGTAGCGAGCGGCTTGCCAGTGGGAGCGTTCACCTCACCACACCTAGTCCGTTATAACGAACGTATTCGGGTCGATGGGCGGGAGGTTGCAGACGAGATTATTGTTAATGCTTTTCAAGCAATTGACGAGGCCCGAGGGTCAATCTCCCTGACTTACTTCGAATTCAATACGTTGGCGGCGCTGTGGATATTCAAGATGCTGGGTGTCAACTACCAACTCCTTGAAGTAGGACTTGGTGGACGTTTAGATGCTGTCAATATTATCGATGCTAATGTCTCAATCATTACGGCGATCGGGCTTGATCATCAAGAGTGGCTTGGATCGGATGTGCAGACTATTGCGGTTGAGAAGTGCGGCATTGGTCGCGAGGGTCGGCCCTGCATTGTTGCGGATGCGAATGCGCCAGCCGCAGTGAGCGAAGAACTGATGCGAATCGGCGCCATTGAGATTGCAGCGGGCAGAGATTATCGATTTGATAATTGGGTTTATTGTGGACTGGATGGATCGGAATTTGAATGGCAGGTCCGAGAGGGTGTCTTACCGCTTAATGCTGCGGCAGGATTGGCGGCTATGGACGCGTTAAAAATCAAAACTGACTCAGATCTCGTTGCCTCTGCCATGCGGCGGGTGGTACTCAAAGGTCGCCGCGAGCGTCTCCAGTATGGCCGTATCGAAGTCATTTTGGACGTGGCACATAATCCGGACGCCGCATCGGAGCTGGAGCATTTTTTGTCGGATGATCAGCAACGTAAGCACACTGTGGCTATTTTTGCAGTCATGGCGGATAAAGATGCCGGGGCGATGGTGCGACATCTCGAACAAGTGGTCGACGAGTGGGTTTTACCGTCGGGTATCGGTGGTGAAAGAGGGCAGTTGCCCGATGTGCTAGCGCGCTATATCCGAGCGCCTGTGTACGTTGAGCCCTCATTTGAATCAGCGTGGCAGCGGGCCCTGATTCAGCTGAATGGTCAGGGGCGACTGCTGATCTTTGGCTCTTTTTTCACCGTTGGTCAGGGTATGAGCACGCTTGAGCACGAGCGCGTAGAGCAAGC
>CAJYAI010000003.1 GCA_913064725.1 uncultured Alteromonadaceae bacterium
CCAGACCAGCTTCGAAGCCATGTTATTTGTCGCTTCGCTAACTGCCGTGTCGCAGCAATGCCCTTGGCTCTGGCTTCCTCGAGCGAATACTCACCCGACAAATGTGACCAAATCTGGCGATAACCCACGGCGCGAATCGCGGGAAGGTCGACATGCAAATCACCGCGTCGGTAGAGTGCATCGACCTCCTCTACGAAGCCCTGCCTCAACATTTTATCAAATCGAGCCTCAATCCGCGCGTGTAGCACCGATCGCTCAGCGGGCGCCAAGGCTACGCAGATCGCCCGACGCCGCTCCCCACTATCGGCGCGCTTTAACTCGCTCATAGCCGAACCGCTTAGCCGAAAGACCTCCAAAGCGCGCGCAATCCGCTGGCTGTGGTTAGGATGTAAGACGCTTGCCGTCACAGGATCGACACGAGCTAATTCACGGTGCAGCGCCGGCCATCCACGCTCGGCCGCCTCGGCTTCGATGGCGGCACGCACTTCTGGATCGGACGCCGGCATATTGGAAAGGCCTTCAATGAGCGCGTTGAAGTACATCATGGTGCCACCGACCAGAATCGTGCGTCGCCCTCTCGATTTTGCATCCGCGATACAGGCGACTGCGTCACGAACAAACTGCGCTGCCGTATAAACATCGCTAGGGTCACGTATATCAATCAAATGGTGCGGATACTCGGGCTGTGCTGCACCAATTTCCAGTCCACGATATACCAGCGCCGAGTCAACGCTAATCAGTTCAGCATTAAAGGCTTGAGCGAGGGCAACTGCCGTGTCCGTTTTGCCAGCGGCCGTTGGCCCTAGCAGGCAAATCAGGGGCTCACTCACGTTACTGGCCTCGTAAAAAGAGCTTATCGAGCGCTTCATGAGTCAACTGGACCCATGTCGGACGCCCATGATTGCATTGGCCCGAGTTTTCAGTCGTTTCCATATCCCGTAACAGCGCATTCATCTCCGTAATCGACAGAGGGCGGTTCGCTCGCACAGACCCATGACAGGCCATAGTCGCCAACAGCTCATCCATACGGGCGGATAGACGGTCGCTGTGTCCGACATCTGCCAAATCAGCGAGGACATCACGAACCAGCCGCTCAGCATTTTCTCGGGCCAAGATGGTTGGTATTTCACGAATGAGTATGCTGTCTTCACCGCCAATATCGATCCCTATGCCGAGCTCCGAGAATAATCCTGAAAACTCTTCAAAGGCTCCCATCTCTGCGGTTGAGAGGGCTACAGATATAGGTACAAGCAAAGGCTGACTGGCTATTGACTGCGTCGTCCGGGCCGCCTTAAGCCGCTCATAGGTTATACGCTCATGGGCTGCATGCGCATCGACCAGCACCATACCAAAGGTGTTTTGCGCCACAATATAAGCACCGTGGAGATGTGCAACCGCAAAGCCAAGGGGCGGTATCTCAGATGCTCCGTCCGCTTCAACTTGCAATGAACCGCCATCCTGCACTCCGGCAACACGTGATTGATAGAAGTCACTGGCACCACCGGCGGGCAGCAGCATACCCGACGGTTTGGCGCCAAAAAGCGAAGCCACATTGTCACCGATGCTATCCACACCGCGCGGGATATTGAGTCCCATCGAAACCTGTCGGAACGGATCCTCAGGTAATGAGGACTGGTCAAGCTGCGCAATATTGGCGTGATTGCCTGTGTCCGACGGCCTCACGTCGGCGAGCGTACGACCCAGAGTGCTGAAGACAAATCCATGGACCGCGCGACTGTCCCTGAATCGGACTTCGTGTTTTGTTGGGTGTACATTGACGTCGACGCGATCGGCATCAAGCTCCAAATATAAAACATAGGCAGGATGGCGTCCGCCATAAAGCACATCGCGATAGGCTTGCCGAACAGCATGCGTGATCACTTTGTCTCTGACGACACGGCCATTGACAAAAAAGTACTGTAAATCCGCCTGAGACCGAGAAAACGTTGGCACACCCACCCAGCCTCGCAACGATAGACCATGCGCAACGCGATCGACGACGACGCTTTGGGTGGCAAATGCCTCACCACAAATACTAATCACCCGGCGCTGATGATCTTGCTCCCCCAGCGCGGCTGGCAAACGGTGCACCACCTTGCCATTGTTCGATAACACCAGGCTGACATCAGGACGCGCCAGAGCGGTGCGCTTCACTACCTCTTCAATGCGCGAAAATTCGGTCCGTTCGGTTCTCAAAAACTTCCTGCGCGCAGGCGTGTTGTAAAAGAGGTCGCGAATCTCGAGGGTGGTGCCACGGGGGTGCGATGCCGGCGAGCTCGCCACAGACATATCACGCCCCTCGCAACGTGCCATTTGTCCGCGACTAGGATTATCAGTCGTGTTTGATGTCACCGACAGCTTAGAGACCGATGAGATCGACGCTAGTGCTTCACCTCTGAACCCAAGCGTAACCACCGCCTCTAAATCGTCTATTGATGCGATTTTACTCGTGGCGTGCCGGGTTAACGCTAGACGCAAGTCACCGCCCTCGATGCCGGTACCGTTGTCTGTCACACGAATACGTTTGACGCCACCGTCTTCAATATCAACCGAGACGCTATCAGCACCTGCATCCAGCGCATTCTCAAGTAATTCTTTGACGACCGAGGCTGGTCGCTCCACCACCTCACCCGCCGCAATTTGATTGGCGAGTCGATTGTCTAACTGCCTAATCTTGCCCTCAGCCATCAACCCGACTCCGGGATAATGAGGACCTGCCCCACTTGGATCGTGTTGGAGGATAGTGCATTACTAACGCGCAAATCCTGCACAGATACCGCATACCTTTGCGCGATGGCCGACAGGGTGTCGCCTTGGACCACCTTAACGGTTCTCTCCGCAGGCGCAGCATCCGCAGGCGCAGCAGTAGAGGACGCTCTCGCGAATAACGTGCCCGGCGGTGGATTCGATTTAAACCACCGCTGAACACCCGCGAAAATAGCATTGGCCATTTTGTCTTGGTAGCTCGGTGTTGCCAGTAACGATGACTCCTTTGGATTCGAAATAAATCCCGTCTCAACCAATATAGACGGAATATCAGGTGACTTTAGGACTAAAAATGCCGCCTGCTCGACCTTGGTTTTGTGAAGTCTCTGCGCAACCTTGCCCATCTCTCCCAACACCTCAGAGCCGACACTTAAGCTTGAATCAAGTGTCCCTGTCATGGATAAGTCGGTCAGGACGCCCGCTAAAACGTCATCCATGTCTGACACAGCGACCCCCCCCACCAAATCCGCAGCATTCTCCTTATTTGCCAAAAATTGTGCGGTCGTGGACGTTGCGCCGCGCGTCGACAAGGCATAAACCGAGGCGCCATTAGCTGACGGATGCGTAAACGCATCCGCGTGAACGGATATAAAAAGATCCGCTTGATTTTTTCGTGCAAGATCGCGACGTCCCTTGTGCGTGACGTAATAATCACCTGTTCGTATCATCACCGGTCGGAACATGGGAGAACGTTCGAACTTCGCGTTTAGCCGATTAGCTATCTGCAAAACGATATTTTTTTCACGCAGGCTCTTCGGGCCCAAGGCACCGGGATCCTCACCACCGTGACCTGCATCAATAGCAACAACAACTGGACGCCTCACATCGCTTTTTATCACTGACTTTTTTGGTGGAGCGATAATAGGCTGCACTTGCTGGTTCGCATCAAACAGGTCTAACACCAAGCGATGACCGGTCCGCTCGTTAGGTGGCAACTGAAAACTCTTAGGCTCTACCTCGGACGACAGATCAAACACAACGCGTAAGTGCTCGCCTTCACGTATACCCGATCGGACTCGGGAAATAGGCGTGCCCTCTAATGGCAGATCGGTCAACAGTCCTGCCATCGACGTGCTATTAAGATCGAGAACCAAGCGTGAGGGATTAGCCAGCTCCAGAACCTTATGCGACGTGGCGCCTGACAGATCGAGCACGACTCGCGTGTGATCTGGTGCCCGCCAGAGTCGGATATCGTTGACCTCGACGCTAGCCACAGTCAGGGAAGGCAACAGACCAAGAGCGAGGCACATCAAAATCTTCAGACGCAATGGCTTATACACTCTGCTCTCCAAACTGCGCCGCCATGACACCTCCGCGTGCGGTGAGTGCGACCATAGTTAGTTCGCGACCCTCGCCAGACTCGGAGAGACTAACACTCAGATCAGCGGGGGGTAGCCATCCCTCGCCACGATTTGGCCACTCGATAAATAATATCGCATTACTTGCGACATAGTCCCGAATACCTAGAAACTCCAGCTCCTCGGGATTGGATAATCGATATAGATCAAAATGGCATAGCTGCAGTCCGTCACTTAGCTCATAGGGCTCGCACAGCGTATAGGTAGGGCTCTTAACCGAGCCTTGATAACGACAGGCTCGCAAAACGCCTCGGGTAAAAGTCGTTTTACCAGCACCAAGATCCCCTTCAAGATAAATCACCGCACCGGCATTGAGAGCCACTGCAAGCTGAGTGCCGGCTTTCACGGTGGCAGCTTCATCTTTGAGGAATAACCTGACAGAACCAAAATCACTCATCGGTAAAGTGTACCGCGCTCTGGTGCCGATCTGTCACAATAGCGTCGTGAATAGCGCCAACCACAGTGAGTTAGTCGAAACCATCCAGTCCTGGGCACGAGAACTTGGGTTTCAGGAAGTGGGGTTTACCGGTGTTGATCTCGGCGATAATGAGGCCTATCTGCAGAAGTGGTTGGATGCTGGCTATCACGGCACCATGGAGTGGATGGAGCGCCACGGTACGAAGCGGAGCCGCCCCGCTGAACTCGTGCCCGGTACCTGCACCGTACTTTCATGTCGAATGGATTATTTACCCGAAGCCGCTGATGCATGGCAGGTCTTAGAGAATACGGACAAAGGCTTCATATCACGCTATGCGCTCGGGCGCGATTACCACAAACTCATACGTTCACGACTTGCCAAACTGGCTCAGCGCATTTGCTCAGAACTCGGCTCGGGCGAGTTTAGAGCCTTTGTCGACAGCGCTCCCGTGCTCGAACGGGCCATAGCTGAGCAAGCCGGCCTGGGCTGGATTGCGAAAAATACGATGATGATTAATTCATCGGCAGGTTCCTACTTTTTCCTTGGCGAAATCTACACCGACATCCCTCTTCCCCTCTCCATGCCGCAGGAGGAGAAGCACTGCGGAACCTGCTCCGCATGCTTGAGCGCCTGCCCGACGGATGCCTTTGTCGCACCCTTCGTACTGGACGCCAGGCGCTGCATTTCCTACCTCACGATTGAACATAAAGGGTCGATTGATGAAAATCTGCGGTCGAAAATGGGTAACCGCATTTATGGCTGCGACGACTGTCAGTTGGTGTGCCCGTGGAACAAGTTCGCCTCTAAGACAACCGAAGCCGACTTCGCTCCGCGCTGGGACCTCGATAATTCTGATTTGATCGACCTGTTCGCCTGGTCGGAAGAGGCATTCGAAGAGCGACTGAAAGGCTCACCCATTCGTCGAATAGGTTATGAGTGCTGGCTTCGAAATATTGCTATCGCACTGGGTAATGCACCAACCAGCCATGCGGTTGTCGTCGCGCTCAAATCACGCGAAAGCGACGCGTCGGCTTTAGTGAGGGAGCATGTGTCCTGGGCCCTTGCCCAGCACGGGTACTAAGCGCCGGTTAGAGTCTAATAAGGTGCTCTCGAAAATAGCGTAGCTCTTCGATCGACTCACGAATGTCAGCTAGCGCCTCGTGAACATTGCGCTTCGATGCGGGCGGTAAATCGGGTCGCCAATAGGTGGCCAGGAGCTTAAGTGTCGTAACGTCCAAATTGCGATAATGAAAAAACGTCTCAAGGTCCGGGAGATGTCTAGCCATGAACCGCCGATCCTGACAAATCGAGTTACCACACATCGGGGAGCTGTTTGGTGTTACCCACTCTTCCAGAAACGCGAGGGTTGCTTGGGTGGCCGTGGCCTCTGTGTGGCTACTGGCTCTAACGCGTTCAACCAAGCCCGATCGCGTATGCGTGCGGGTATTCCACTCGTCCATTGCCAGTAGCGCATTCTCACTCTGATGGACCGCGATCACCGGCCCTTCCGCCAAAATCTCGAGTTCCTGCGAGGTAACGATCGTTGCAATCTCTATCACACGATCCGTATCTGGATTAAGGCCGGTCATTTCCATATCGACCCATATCAATCTCGCGTCTTTACTCATCTATCGACACCCTTAAAAAAGCCCAATTGCATCACTCCGTCGCGTGACAGGGTACACTGATCTGATGGGAAATCGACGACTCACAGACCAGCAACGCCGGCGCATCACTGCAAATACAGCAAAGCGGCGAGTCAGCTCAATGGCAGGCGATAATGACGATGCCCCCGGGCTGATCGTCGCACGCTACAGCAAAACGGCCGTTGTCATGGATGAGAATGGCAGTACACGATCCTGCCATTTGCGCCCCAACCTAGCGCACCTTGTGGCGGGAGACCGTGTATTTTGGTCGCAGGACGAATCGGGCGCGGTGGTCGTAGGCCAACTCGACAGATACTCAGAACTTAAACGGCCGGACGCACGAGGACAGCTTAAGGCCGTTGCGGCCAATGTCGATCTAATCGCCATTGTCATTGCACCTGCACCAGAGCCCTTCGCCAACCTTATCGATCGGTACCTCGTGGCCGCTCACCTTGCCGACATCGACACCCTTATCATACTTAACAAGTCCGATTTAGTAGACACAAACCCAGAGAGCCGGGCGCTTCTTCATCGCTACCACGAGATTGGCTACGACATCATCGAAACAGGACCCAGCAACAGCGCCACTGAGTCACTCAGCTCAGCCTTGGGTACCACCACATCCGTCTTTGTCGGGCAAAGTGGCGTCGGCAAGTCTTCGATAATCAACCGTTTACTGCCAGAGCGGGAGCTGCGGGTTGGGGCATTATCGGAAGGCGTGCTCAAAGGTCGCCATACAACAACCACAGCAGAAGTTTTCCAGCGTTCACAGGGCGGATTCATCATCGACTCGCCCGGCATTCGCGAGTTTGGATTACAGCATGTTGATGCCCAGCTCGTCGCACCGGGCTTTCGTGAATTCACTCCCCACCTAAACGATTGTCGGTTTAGAGACTGCTCGCATCTCGTTGAGCAACACCACTGCGGCGTATTAGCGGCGCTTGATCGAGGCGATATTAGCCCCGATAGGTATGACAGTTTCGTGAATATCGTAAGCAACGTGAGCAGCAGCCCTTACTGAATCAACTCGATGTAGCATAGACTCACCGTATGCCTTGGCGCCTAATCAGCATTTGCCTGACACTTTCTTTTGCCTTTCCCCTGGGAGCGCTTGCGCTTGATGAACCGGTGGACGCTGTCCCATCTGGCGAAACGCAAGCTGATCATGAGGTTATTGATGCGCCGGTCCGAGGTAGTGCATGGGTAGACTCGAGTCATCGCTTTGCTACCGACAGAACACTGGCACTGACACGATGGGTAGATGGTTTTTTCGGTGATTCAGAAGGCGACAGCGAAATAGCCGATTCTCGTCTTCGCCTTAAAGTAACCACTGATTGGGATGAGCGCCGTGGGGTCGAAACCCGACTGAGCATTGGCGGTAAAATTAATTTGCCTCGCCTTGAAGACCGCGTCGACTTGGTTTTTCGCGGAGACGATCCTGATGAATTAGTAGAGGGTGATCAAGACGACCCCTCCCAAAGCCAAGTGGGACTGCAAGTACGGATAGATCAAAGCGATACGGGTAAGCACAGAACCGACTTTACTGTGGGTTTATCTAGCGCCGGTCCTAAACCGGGCGTCAAGTACCTATATCAAACCATGTGGACACCAAAGACATCGCTGCGGGTGTCGCAACGTGCTCAATATGACTTCGACGATGGCGCCTTCGGCGCAACTAAACTTGATCTAGACTACGCACTCTCAGAGCGATCTCTCATACGAACGCAAAATCGCGTCTTGTATGGTGAGGACTCCGAAGGCACTAAATGGTCTTCAAACACAGGCGTGGTTCGGCAGTGGGCGGTCGCCAACGGATTCGAGAGAGCGGCTTACCTCTACGCCGGTGTTAAAGGGCTCTCGGAACCTGATGACTATATTGAGAACTATCAAGTTGGGTTGCGTCTGCGCGCGCAAGGTATTCGCGAGTTTCTTTTTTTTGAGCTGGAGCCCACCTTTAACCGGCGAACCGAGGGTCCGTCCTCGCCTCGACTATCGGCTTGGGCCGTCGAGGCCCGAATCGAATTTCTCCTGTTCGACTAAGGAACTGAGGCGCCTATAAATTCTCTTCCGCAAACGCGGCAAGACGCGACCGCACAATGCCGTTGATGTGCATCATACCTGCGTGGGGGTAGGGCTTTACCCGCTCTACCAAATACGTGAGGCCCGACGTCAAAGGTGAAATATATTTATTATCTATTTGCGCAAGGTTTCCTAGGACCACAATTTTAGAATCTGATCCAACGCGACTGATAATTGACTTCAACTGAAACTGCGTCAGGCCCTGCGACTCATCAATGATGATGTAGGCGCCATTAAACGACCTACCACGCATAAAGTTCAGGGACTTGAATTGCAGGTTAGCGCGCTCTTTCACGTAGTCGATGCTGCCGTTAGCGCACTCATCCGCTCCATGAAGAATCTCTAAATTATCGTCAAACGCCGCTAGCCATGGCGCCATTTTTTCCTCTTCGGTACCGGGCAGAAACCCAATGTCCTCCGCCATCGGTGGCGTCGAGCGCGCAACAATAAGCTTTTTAAATTTCTTTTGCTCCAAGATGGCATGAAGTCCATAAGCTAGTGCCAACAGGGTCTTCCCCGAGCCTGCAGGCCCCGTTAATACGGTCATATCCAAATCGTCATTGTCGAGAAGCCGCATGGCCATGGCCTGCTCGAGATTTCGAGGCGCCAAGCCCCAAAAGCGCTGATTCATGAGATTGTCGCGGCTGTCTACGGCGAGATAAACGAACTCCGAATCCACATGGTCGACAAAAGCGATGAAGCCATGATCATCGTATAAAAATTGATTGGGATAGGCCTCGGGCAGCTCAGACCGCGGTACACGATGCAGCGTGATGCCCTCGTCACGGACAGTGTCGACGCGATTGATACCTTCCCAAAATGGCCCTTCACTTTTTTTATAACCGGTTGCAAGCAGATCTATGTCATCGAGAACTCGGTCATGCCGATAGTCCTCTACATGCTCCAGACCAGAGCCTTTGGCCTTGATCCTCATATTGATATCTTTAGTGACTAGGCATACGAACTCATCGGGATGCTCACTTTGGTATTTGAGCGCGACATTGATAATGCGATTGTCGTTTGCTTGATCCTGAGTACTGTCAAGAAAAGGCACCTGCTCGTTAGCACCCAAAAGCTGATCAGGGAAGATTGCCAAGCGACCTAGCGCGCCTGACAACGTTGATCCAGGAATATCGACACCTTCTTGAATGGCCTGAGGGGTCGACGAACCGACGACCTTATCAATCATTTGTATCGCGATTCGGGCCTCCCGGCTCACCGATTTGTCGCGCCGATCTTTAATGTGATCAAGCTCTTCCAACACTGTCATCGGAATCACCACTCTGTGTTCGGCAAAAGCGGCGATTGCCGTCGGGTCATGAAGTAAGACATTTGTATCTAAGACATAGGTCTTAACTTCAGCTGGCGTTAGCTGCGTGACTTCATTGGTCAAACTAGCAGTTTGCGACATGTGCTCTCCCACTATGATCTGCGCTAATCACCACAGGATCGGTCTATGAAACCGCTCCTGTGAACGTATTTGAGTAAACGATTTGATGCAATTCAGGGACAAGATAGCGGCCGCGCATATCACTGCATGTCGGTAAAGCTGGGTCAACTGACCGTGTGATCACCACCGCGTCCTACTCTCTTCATTTCGGGCCATTTCAGTAAAACGATCGCGACCGGCGATGTCAATTGTCACTTGATGAATTTTTTTGGTCACTATATTGACCATCACAAAAGCGTGAAAAGTCGGGGGGTCTCAGCTACGATCTGTGCATTGATAAAGTCACCTACCCAGTCATGCCAACCTGGGTTAAGAGATCTCTCGCTGTATGTTAGATAAAAATGCCCTAAGCCAGCTTCAGGGTCTGAAAGAAAAGATAGAAGCGGACAAGGAATACGCCGAGGGAACCGTCAAAGCGACGCGGAGTCGCTTTGGTTTTGTCGTCTTGGATGATATGCGTGAGATATTTTTGCCGCCTGACGAAATGCAACGTGTTCTTCCGGGAGATCGTGTCGCGATTATTATTAAACCCGTGCCGGCCAAGGACAAATCGGGCAAGTCGCAAAGTGCCGGCGAACTGGAAAAGCTGATTGCGACATCGACCGATACGTTTGTTGGCGAGGTGGTTCAAAAAGGGAAGGCGTTTTTCGTTGCCCCTGACGTGCCCGACCTTATGCATTTTACCCGATGGCTGTTTATTGCGCCCAATGCACGCCTGGGAGCGAAAGCAGGCGATCTGGTTCAGTGCCAATTGCAGAGGCACCCATTTTCGGACGGCAAACCATCTGTCAAAGTCCTGCGTTCCTTCGGGCCGATAGGCACACCGGGATTGGAAAACGAATACTGCGCGGCCAGAGCGGGCATTGTTAAGCCATTGCCAAAGGAGCAATTCAAGCAGATTGAGAGTTTGGTAAAAGACACTCAACTCGACAAGATGTCTCGCGAGGATCTGCGCCACCTGACTCTCGTCAGCATCGATTCAGCAAGCACGCACGATATCGATGATGCACTCTTTGCGGAACCCAGTGGTGATGGCTGGAACCTAGTCGTCGCCATTGCAGATCCAACGGCCTTCACACAGCAATCACCCGATCTCACAATGCTCATTGCCGCGCGAGGGACGTCACACTATTTTCACGGCATGGCGGTCCCTATGCTGCCAGAGTGTCTCTCTCAGAGTGCTGCCCTCCAACCACTGCAAGATCGCTCTGCCCTCGTTTGCAAACTTGCAATCTCAAGCGAGGGTGACATCTCGGACTCATCACTCTCGCTCGCTATTGTTCAGTCCAAGGCCAAACTCACCTACACCGAAGTTGAAGATGTACTGGCAAACGGTTCTGAACATGCCTTCGCTGAATCGTTAAAACACTTGAACGACTGCTACACCGCGCTGAGGGCATGGCGGCAATCACACGAACTCGTCATAGAACACCGTCCAGAACACCGCTGGACTCTGGATGAGTCCAAACAAATCGCGAGCATCGAACGCGTTGAGAAAAAAACGTCTCAACTACTGGTTGAAGAGTGCATGGTAGCGGCAAATCGACAGATCGCAGCGGCCCTAGCCGCCGCCGGGCGTCCCGGCCCCTTCATGGCGCACGCGGGAATCAGACGCGACAGAGTCGAAGAAGCCAATGAGTTTTTAGCGAGATTTTTACCCGAGCAGGATCCGATCGACGTCACAACATTAGACGGTTACCGGACTTTAATTAATACCCTAACTGCATCCAGTCAAGACAAACCCTTGAGATCGATGATTAACCGGCTGATGGCACGTGCAAGCTTCAGTGTTAAGCCAGCCCCACATATGGGAATGGCACTTTCGGCCTATACCAATGCGACCTCACCGCTACGTAAAGCATTAGACTACTGCGTTCATCTGCAGCTTAAATCGATGCTCGGGGAGACAGATGTTGAACCTGCGCCAGCCACTGTATTTGATCTGATAAATCAGGCAAGTGCTTGCAACCGCCAAGCTGTCAACGCCTCCAATAATTGGCTCAGCTGTAATTTCCTAAATAAGAAAGCTGCCGAAGGCGCTCTTGAATTTGACGGTGAAATCGTACACATCAATACCTCAGGATTTACCGTAAAGTTAAATGAGCTAGGCCTCGAAGGTGTGGTAGATCTGCGCAAGGACAATGAAAAGTTCAGCTTTGATAAGTGGGAGATGGCTTTGGCCAGTCGGTCGCGACGCTTCCAACTGCGAGATTCGGTGCGCGTCCGCTACCTAGCGAACGAAAACCCGCGAGGCGAAGCCCCTGCCTTTCAGGTCACCAGTAGCTAGCTGTAGCATAAGGCGTTCTCATTAACGACGAGGGTCATTCTCTCGCCCAAACACCAACAAGAGCTCAGGATACATCGACCATGTCCGAAACACATTCTGTCAAGAACCTGCTTACTCAAGCAGAGTTGATCGGTCAATCCGTCACTGTTAAAGGATGGCTAAGAAGTAAGCGGGACTCGAAAGCAGGCATCTCTTTTTTATCGGTCAACGATGGCAGTCACTTCGATAGCTTGCAGTGCATCGCAGCCGAAGAACTCGAAAATTATAGTGACATTCTCACCCTATCAACCGGCTGCGCTGTGGTGATTAGTGGTGAATTAGTTGCCTCTCAAGGTGGTGGTCAGGCTGTGGAAATTCAGGCCTCAACCGTTGCTATTATTGGCGAGGTCGATGATCCCGAAACCTATCCTATTGCCAAGAAGCGGCACACCTTCGAGTACCTCAGAACCCAGGCCCACTTGCGAACGCGTACGAATACTTTTGGGGCCGTAACGCGTATCCGTCATACACTCGCCAATGCCATTCATGATTTCTTTCACTCAGAAGACTTTTATTGGGTAAACACACCCATCATTACGGCAAGTGATTGTGAGGGGGCCGGTGAGCTGTTCAGAGTGAGCACACTAGACCTAAACAATTTGCCGCGAGACCCAGCGGGGCTGGTTGACACCTCCCACGATTTTTTTGGCGGCGATGCCTATCTCACTGTATCGGGACAGCTCGCAGTTGAGTCCTATTGCTTGTCCATGAGCAAGGTTTACACCTTCGGTCCGACTTTTAGAGCAGAAAATTCAAATACCTCGCGGCACCTGGCGGAGTTCTGGATGGTCGAGCCAGAGGTTGCCTTTGCGGACCTCGCGGATAACGCCAGACTTGCTGAACGGCTGCTCAAGTCGGTAACACAGCGGGTAATGGCAGATTGCGAGGTCGATCTTGGCTTCTTTCAACAACGTATCGATAAGACAGTAATCGAGCGATTAACGAATATCGTCGACAAGCCCTTTGTTAGAGTCACGTACACAGACGCTATCGATATTTTACTCACATCGGGACGCTCCTTCGAGTTCCCCGTCAAGTGGGGCATCGACATGTCATCGGAGCACGAGCGGTTCCTCGCCGAGGAGCACTTTAAAGCGCCCGTTGTTGTTACAGACTACCCTCGAGACATCAAGGCGTTTTACATGCGACTCAACGACGACGAGCGCACCGTTGCTGCGATGGACGTGTTGGCTCCGGGCATCGGCGAGATCATTGGTGGCAGTCAGCGCGAAGAGCGTCTCGATGTTCTCGATGCACGCATGGATAATGCGCTCAAGGACACCCTCTGGTGGTATCGCGACCTCCGACGCTACGGCACTGTTCCTCACGCGGGCTTCGGCCTGGGTTTTGAGCGACTCGTAGCTTATATAACGGGTATGGACAATGTGCGGGACGTTATTCCCTTCCCTCGCACGCCTGGCAACGCTGACTTTTAAGCGTCACAGAAGAGATAGTTCGGATGACTCAACGATCAGACGTCGCACTACTGTTAACCGGTAATGAGCTAATGAGCGGCGATACTGTCGACAGTAACTCGTCGCGCATTGCACTCGCCTTGGGTGAACGCAAAATCGCAGTAGGGAAGAAGATTACAGTAGGTGACGATCCGTCATTACTCGGTCAAAGCCTCCGCGATCTTTGTTGCGATGCGAGAGTAGTCATTATCAACGGAGGTCTGGGTCCGACTGAGGATGACCTTACCGCCGATGTCGTATCCGATGTCTCTGGCGCCGCTTTAGTCACTCATCCCAAGGCCGTCGCACATTTGGAGGATTGGTGTGCACGAAGAGGTCTTGATTTGAACGCCAGTAACCTCAAGCAGGCGCTGCTACCTGAGGGCGCGGAACTAGTAGCCAACCCTATCGGCAGTGCTGTTGGTTTCACGCTTGAGGTGGGCGGCGCACTCGTCATAACCACGCCGGGCGTCCCCAGCGAGCTCACAGCGATGCTGCCTGAAATATGTGAGCGCATAGCAGCGCGCGTGGGCGGCGGCACCGCCTACATACGCAGACTGCAAACGTTTGGCATCGGTGAATCAACCATTCAAGAGTTGGTAAACGAACACAGTGCAACTTGGCCCGACGGTGTCACCTTAGGATTTCGCTCTGGTTTACCGCAGCTCGAGCTCAAACTGCATGTCGATGACAAAGCTATGATCCCTGACCGAGACAAAGCTGAGGCTTTATTACAGGAACTGATAGGGGATCACATTATCGGTCATGACGATGACCAGTTAGCGATGGCGCTGCAGCGCGCGCTCATTGAATCGCAGATGACAGTCACGACCGCAGAATCCTGCACCGGTGGCTTGATCGCCTCGCTGATCACTCGAGAGGCGGGCTCGTCTCAGGTATTTGGCAGTGGCTTTATCACCTATGCAAACACCGGCAAGAACCGCATTCTGGGCGTACCAAAAGCAACACTTGTGAAACACGGCGCGGTCAGCGAGCCAGTGGTCCTTGCCATGCTCGAAGGCGCTTTGGCCAAGAGCCAATCGGACATCGGCATCGCTGTCTCTGGCATCGCAGGCCCCGGCGGAGGGTCCGACGATAAGCCAGTGGGCACGGTATGGGTGGCCTGGGGCACCGACAAAAATCACCGAGCCATTAGACTGCAAGTGCCGGGGTCGCGGGAGCGCTTCCAAGTACTAGTCGCCGCGATTGGCCTAGATCTCATGCGCAGGCAGGTACGTCGTCTACCGCCAATTCCCCATTACATCGACCGCTTTGTTTATCGCCCTGCTTAGATGTGGCGCGCCACTGCAATAACCGACGAATCAGAGCCGGTCTAGGGCTGAAGACGCCTCAGCCGCCAACCTCCCTCTAACTGATAAACAAAGCGGTCGTGAAGCCGGTCGGCGCCCCCCTGCCAGAACTCCATCCGCTCGGGGATCAGCCGAAAGCCTCCCCAGTGAGGGGGTCTCGGGACATCACCTGCCTCGAAACGCGCCACCGTTTGGGTATATTGCGACTCTAAAGCTTTGCGACTTTCGACAGACTGACTCTGCTGAGAGGTCCATGCAGCGATCTGGCTCGCGCGCGGACGCGATGCGAAGTAAGTATCAGACACCTCCTCAGACACTCTTTCCACAACCCCCGACAAACTAACCTGACGGTCTAACTCGTTCCATGGAAACAACATCGATGCGCGCTGGTAATGCGCAAGGGCAGCTGCCTTATCGCTCTGATAGTTGGTGTAAAAGACAAATCCGTCCGCATCCACACCTTTCAACAAAACAAAGCGCTGGCGCAGCGAGCCATCAGGTTGCAGTGTCGCCACAACGCAACCGGTGGGGTCGGCCAGGCCGGCTTCGCTTGCGTCGTGCTGCCACTGCGCAAAGAGCACCAGCGGGTCATCGGGCATGGTCTCCCGACTCAATCCGCCCTTTGTGTACTGCCTTCGATAGTCCTTTAAATCCATAATACCCCCTGTGCACGCTATGATAATCGAAGTCACCGGCACTCTGCGAAAAATGGATCCTGTGATAGTGTTGCGGCCGAAAATGAGTTTATCTAGGTTCTGGAGAATCCCCCAATGCGTTTTATGAGTCTCGCTGTCGCAGCTGCGATTGCGCTTAATCCTATCGGCGTCGCTGCGCAAGCTGAGGACCAAGGTGGTCCGCTTATTGATTACGGGACCCGATTCCTGCCTGCAATTGCCGCCAAGGGTATGGTTGCCGGTCCGGAAGAGCTGGCCTCCGAAGCGGGATTGGCGATGCTTAAAATAGGGGGAAATGCGATCGATGCCGCAGTAGCAACAGGCTTTGCACTCGCCGTGACCCTGCCCCGTGCCGGTAATATCGCAGGCGGCGGCTTCATGCTGCTTCACTTAGCCGAAACTGATGAGCAAGTCTTTATTGATTACCGAGAAATGGCACCGGCTCTGGCAACACGAGACATGTTTCTCAATGAAGACGGCAGCGTTAACAAGCAAATGGCCTACAACAGCGTCAATGCGGCAGGCGTCCCCGGAACCGTTGCAGGCCTGATTCATGCGCTCGAGAATTATGGCTCACTCGACCTAAAAACGGTTATCCAACCCGCAATAGATCTGGCCGAGCAAGGCTTTGAGGTGCCCGCCGCCTTGCACCTTAACCTTCGCTCTGCCGCTCAGCGTCTCGCAAAAAATGACGAGGCTAACCGGGTTTATCTCGCAGGCACTGCGACCGCGCCACTCATGGGCAGCCTGTTCAAGCAACCAGATCTTGCGGCAACACTAAAGCGCATTCGCGAGCGTGGGCGAGACGGTTTTTACAAGGGCAAGACAGCCGAGCTCGTCGTAGCTGAAATGCAGCGGCAAGGTGGGTTGATGACGCAAGCTGATCTCGCGAGCTACCAAGCCATAGAACGAACGCCAGTTCGATCCTCTTTCAGAGGCTACGAGCTCGTGAGCGCGCCACCGCCCTCCTCTGGTGGCGTGCATGTATCGCAGATCCTCAAGCTTCTTGAGCCTTTTCCGCTAAAGGAGCTCGGTCATAACAGTGCAGCCTATCTCCACCTCTTGATCGAGTCCATGAAACTGGCTTATGCAGACCGAAGCGAATATCTGGGCGACCCCGATCGCACCGCGGTACCCGTCGCCAAACTTATTAGCGATGATTTCTTAGACCAACGACGCACTCTTATTCGGGATGCCGTCGCGACACCATCCAGCGAAATCCGCCCTGGCACTGTTGAAGATCGAGAGAGCACTGAAACCACCCATTTTTCCATCGCCGATCAATTCGGCAATGTTGTGTCTAATACCTACACCATCAATTTCAGTTTTGGTTCGGGCATTGTGGTGCCGGGAACGGGCATGCTGCTGAACAATGAGATGGACGACTTCGCGGCCAAACCGGGATCGCCGAATGGATATGGTCTCATTCAAGGTGAATCAAACGCGGTATCAGCAGGCAGTCGCCCGCTGTCATCGATGACCCCTACTCTCGTCCTCAAAAATGGGAAGCCTTGGATTGCAACGGGAAGTCCTGGCGGGTCGCGGATTATTACTGCCGTAGCGCAAACGCTGCTCAACGTCATGGCATTTGATATGACGTTGGGGCTGGCAACCTCCGCGCCACGAGTTCACCACCAATGGATGCCTGATATGGCAATGGTAGAGCCGGGTATCTCAATCGACACGGTTAACATTCTCGAGGCCAGTCAGCATAAAATCTTGCGCTCTGATAGAACCATTGGTCGCGTCAACTCGGTACAAATTGAAGACGGCTGGCTTTATGGCTATACAGATCCTAGGCGTCCAGGTGGGCATGTCGCGACGTGGTGATTTAGCTCATCGATCGCACTTTCATGGTCTGGCGACCGAGAGCCACGAGCTCGCCCTGGCTATCCCAAATCTCACAGTCCAATTCGGTGACGCCGTTCATTAAGGTGTGGGATCGTGCTCGACAGAGAATAGGACCGGGAGCTGGCTTTCCTTTCAACTGTACAGTCAGCTCAACGGTCGGCACCCACCCTACCTTGGGCACCAGAGTGAACGCTGGAGGCGGCATCATATCGACAAACATCAGTAGGTCGAGCACACCGATGTCTGCGCCGTCTCGGTAGCGCATGTAGGCGATAAATTCGCCAGTATAAGAAGGCTCCCGCGTAGCAAAAAACTCCCCACCTTTTACGACCCTAATATCAATCGTGTCGTGAATCTCAAGGCCTTCGTGGGGCGGCGTCAGCGATGGGTCAAACGGCGGAACGACTGGCGGATCCAAAATCACATGACTGGGTCCGGTCATAGTCGACAGATCGGTGTAGGCTGCATTGGCAACAATCTTCAATCCGCCCTCTTGATACAGGCGCGCAGCGGCATAGTGTGTGCCTTTACCACGGCGTAATACTTCGACATCGACCTCAGCCGCGCCAAGCGCAGTTGGCTCTAGATAAAAGGCGTTGATAGACAGCGGATCGGAGTCACCCAGAGACTGCGAAATCGCACGTCCAATAATGGCCATGACATAGCCGCCGTTGGGCACACGTCCGACTCGCCAGCCCTTGACTAAATTGGCGCGCCATCGGTTCTCGCTAATTGCCGTTAACGCCGTATCGTCGGAAAATCGTCCCATAAGGTCACCTAGCCTCAACACTTGTCCAGATCGCGCCCAAGCCATCGGCGCGGCGAGAGTGTACAACCGTTTTGCCAATGCGTAGAGATTTAGACTGAACTATCTCTATACTAGGGTGGTAACGGAGGGGAAATTCGTGAAGGTGTTTTCTGCGGAACACGTCATGTTGACCGCACTGACAGTAGCGATACTGACTTTAACCGCGCCAGCAGTGTGGGGGCAGACGACATCTTTTGGCGCTTACGATCCCAGACAAGCCGAGGTCTTGTGGAACGAAGCCACACGTTTACAAAATACGGGGCAACATCTCGAGGCCGTGGAAAAACTCAAGCGTGCCGGTCATATCAGTCGCATCAATGAAGGATTGAACGCCCGCAGCCAACTGCCCTATTTACGCGCAGAAATTGCCAGCCTGCGTGCGCTGGATGAGCTAGCAACCGCCGATGAGCGTCAGGTCTATCTGTCCCGTATTGAGGCCGCGACCATTCCATCAGGGCCAGAAAAAGTCGACGCCTTACTAGCGCAGGCTGAGTGGCATCAGTACGCACTGTTGCAGTCTATTGATGAAACAGAGGAATCCACCCTTCGGATGGCTCGGGTATGGAACTTTTTCCGACGGGCGTTAAATGAAGCAATAGCCACTTACGGTGCCAGTTCGGTGAAACTTCTTCCCGCCCTGGAGGGCATGGTTCGCGCACAGTACCTGTTGGCAGCACACCGAGGCGTGGGGGCAGCAATGCCGGGTCAGATGGATCGCGATAAGCGAAACCAAGCAGCAGGAAAAAGCTCATTCAAGCGCGGACTTCCGGTCATGGTGGCGATACAGGCGCTTAATCGCGATACGCTTGGGGGCAGTCGTGAAACACAGGCGGATGATTTGATTAGGATGGGCGACTGGGCATGGTGGACTGGAAATCGGCGCGCTGCCCTCGACTATTACAACGACGCGTTAGCCTTGGCGAATGGTGCCGTTCTGGCGAGCGATGATGCCGATGCCGATGCCGATGCCGATGCCGATGCCGATGCCGATGCCGATGCCGATGCCGATGCCGATATTGATATGACCTTCGCCGACAAAAGCAAGAAAGAACCCGATGTCGACGTGGCTGTCGCGGGCTCATCACTTGGCGCCCTCGCCCTCGCTAACGCCGAGCCTGTGCAAGCCCTAGCAGCCGGACTCCAAGAACCCCATCAAGACTCGGTCGACAATGAGAGCGGCACACGTACATTGGCTGCGGGAGCCGCTCTGGCCACCCAAACAGCGGACAAAGAATCACATCAAAGTCACCTGCAGACGGATTTACACCCCAAATTCCGTATACTCGATAGACCAGTGCCACTGCCAGCTGTGCCTGGGTTGGACCCCGTGTTGGCGATTAAGCAAGATCAGCCTAATGAGAGGGACTTAATCGTCAGTTTTAACGTCAGTGCAAATGGCAAGGCCGTCAATGTTGAAGTGATTCAAGGGCCTGAAGCAGAGAACTCCCGAGGGCCTGAGCGTGTCATTCGAAGACTGCGGAAAATGCGTTTTCGACCGGTCTTCAAGGACGGTGTACCCGCTGAGAGCGATACCATCACTTGGGCGGTTGAGGCTAGCCAGTGGGGGAGCTCCCAACCGGCCAACGTAACATCCTCCGGCGGGAGTAACGCCACATGAGTAACGCCACATGAGTGAGGCCACATGAATAGCGCCAAGATAAGACACTTAATCATCATAGGTCTGACCTTTCCAGTGTTAATGGGGTGTCCCTCTGCGAGTACACCGACAACACCCTCAATGCCCTCAGCTTCAATGCCCTCACCTAGCAGCCCGGGATCAAGTGGTTCGTCGGGAAGCCGCCCTTCTAGCAGTCCTTCCAGCAGTTCATCCAGCAGCTCTTCTGGTGGGGGGAGCGCAGGGTCATCGTCAAGCGGGTCTTCTGGAGGAAGCTCGGGAGGTCCATCGAGTAGTTCTGGTGGCAGCGCTGGCAACTCATCCGGTGGCGCTAGCAGCTCTGGCGCTGGCATGCCGGGTTCATCCATGCCTGGCGGTGGTAGCGAAAACGCTCAGACCGGTGGTAACAGTAGCGGCACATCAGGTGGACAATCTTCGGGAGCGGGCGACGGTTCAAACCCCAGCGCGTCGGGTGGCGACCCCGGCTTTGGTGATGCTGCGGGCGGCGACCTAGCTTTACCTAGCTTGGTCGATGAAGTGCCAACCTACAGCAGCGCCTCAGCAACCAATGGGCAGCAGGATGGCTCGTCAGGCGGGCCAAGTGGATCCTCAAATGGCGCGGCGTCGGACACGCAATCGAGCGGACAGTCTTCGCAAGGAAGCGGTCCTCAGGGCAGTCAAAGTGGCAGCGGTAATCCAGGCGGGTCGCCCTCGAGCGGTACCGTGGTGGCCTCAGGAACCGATGGGACTGGAACGCGCGCTCAAGGCGGCCTAGAACCCGATTGGGGCAATGATCCGATGACCACAGCTGAACGCGTTGCTGTTTTAGACGGGCAGCTCGAAGCGAGTACCGGCGTATTTGATGCGATTATTCGTGAGGAACAGCGGCAGCAGCGTGCGAGCCGTCGCGAGCAAAGTGCTAATACGCAAAGCTCGGCGGGCGATAGTGGAACTGAGCAGGCATCAGGTGGTCGAAACCCTTATGAAGCAGACGAGCAAGGCGGTTACGGCTCCGTGGGCGGTGGCATGGGTGGTCGCTCAGGGGGTGCGCCTGACGCACCGGCGGTTTACGAGGCACCTGAAGATATCCCCGCTGGCAACGATGATGATATCGTCGCGCGGCAGTTGAGAGAGGCCGCAATGCGGGAAGCTGATCCAGAGGTACGTGAAGCGCTTTGGAATGAGTACCGAAAGTACAAAGGCATTGAGATTCCCGAGAAATGATATTCCGACTAGCCACAGCATGCGCCCTCCTCTTGGGACTGATGGGCTGCGTAACAGAGACCATTAAAACCACAGCGGTCCCAACACTTGAAACCTATCAGGTGACTTTGCCAAGCGAGGAAGTCCTCGATATTGCTGTCGTTGTTTTTGATCCGGGCATCGCGGATATTGATCCAGAGGCTGGAATTTACCCAGAGATTCGTCGGGCAGAAGCCACCTTTATGGCGCGAGAACTCAGTCTCGTACTCGACGACCAGGGGGTTTGGGGAGCCAGCCGCGTGGTGCCATCGCAGGATCATATTACGGATATTTTGGTCACGGGCACCATTGAGCAGTCGGACGGTGAAGTGTTGGCACTCGCCATCAAAGCCGTCGATGCGCAAGGTCGGGTTTGGCTGGATAACCGTTATCTGGGCTCTACCAGCCGTTACGCGTACCAACAAACTCAGCGAGTTAAAAAAGATCCATTTCTAGCTGTTTACAGAGATATTGCTAACGATCTTATCTCAAAGTTTAAATCGCTCTCACGTAGCGACAGGCTTGCGATCCGCGATGTCTCAAAACTAAAGTTTGCCCGCAGCTTTGCGCCAGAAGCGTTTGAGGGTTACCTGGTTGAGAGTGCCGCAGAGAAAGGCGGCAACGCAGCCTTGACACGCGCAGTCCGACTGCCAGCCCAGAGCGACCCGATGATGGTCCGCATCGGCACGATACAGCAGCGTAATCATGTCTTTGTCGATACGCTCCAGGGTCATTACGATAATTTTTCCGGCTCGATGGCCGGGCCTTACAATGAATGGCGACGTCTCAGTTATGAGGAAACGGTTGCGCTTCGCGAACTGAAAAGTGAGGCACAAAATCAATTAATTGTTGGCGGGATATCACTCCTCGCTGGCATAGCGGCAGCCACATCTGATGACAGAAACGTAAGAACTGCTGGTGCAGTGGGCATGTATGCAGGAGGCGGTTTGATCAAGAGCGGTCTGGAGCGGCGAGCTGAGGCCAATATTCACTCGCTCGCACTTGAAGAACTTGGGCAATCGCTCGAAGCCGACATTACGCCACAAGTGATTGATCTAGAGGACCGAACCGTACAGCTATCGGGTACCATCGATGACCAATACAGCCAGTGGCGTGAGATTTTGAGCGATATCTATGCCGCAGAAATGGCCGAACTTCCAACAACCCTGCCAGTTGACCCTCCCGCTGATCTGAATCAGCAGTCCAAATAGGCGAGTCAGGCGCAGTCATGACAGATAACAGCAGTGATAGGTTGCGGGCCGCCACCTTTGAGCCCCCATCGGCTAATAGTCGTGCAGCAGGCACAGTCAATGACAGATCGCAGTATCGTACGTGGATCGCAATCAGCGTTGGCCTCGTTTTACTGCTTTTGGTCATTTTTGTTTTACCTCGCTTCGCAGTTAAAACTGTCATCGATGACTCGGTTACAACAGGCTTGGTGACCCCGGGTGAGCAACTGGCCGCAGAATCAGGGCGAACGGCTGAGGCCACTGAGCGCAGCCCCTTTGCAGAGGCGCAAATGGCCAAAGCGCGACGCGCCGCCCAAGAGGTGCTGCAAACACTGCTCGAGACACAATCAAGGCTGGAGGCCCGTGCCGCTGACCAATGGGCGGCCGAACGGTTCCTAGAAGTCTCAGACATGGCTGCTGTCGGCGATGATTATTATCGGCAACAGGATTTTTCGGCAGCGGAACAAGCTTACAGCCGCGCACTGAACGCAATGGCCGAATTAGAAACACGTCTAGGGTCTGAAATTGACAATCGGCTTGACGCCTTACTCGCGGCAATCGATGCAGGTGATGAAGCGGACGCGCGGTCTATATCACCACTTCTGCAGACGATGGCACCTGATAGCGATGCAGTACTTGATGCAGTCGCGCGTGTGGCATTTATGGCTGAAGTCGCAACGCTTGAGGCGGCAGCCAGCGCAGCGGCTGAGGCCGGCGACTTGCAACTAGCCGTCTCCAAAATCGAAGAGGCCCTCAGACAAGACCCTGCGCATGTGCGTCTCGCAACTCTGGCGAAATCGTATCAAGCAGCGTTGCTTAGCCAACGGTTTGAAGACGCCATGACACTCGGGTTTTCGCTGTTAAATGAGCAAAGGTTTACGCAAGCGCGGCTCAACTTTGAGATCGCACAGCGGCTCCGTCCCGCCGATGAGACGCCCCTGATTGCCTTAGCGCAACTCAATGAAGCACAAACATTGTCAACATTGAATTCACTACTGGCAGAGGCACGTCGTTACTCAAAAGAAGAGTCGTGGTCAGAAGCCGCAGAGGCTTATCTTGCTGTCTTGGAAATTGACCCTAGCATAGTCGACGCTGAGGAGGGCCTCGCGCGCGCGCGCCCGCTAGCCGATCTGTTTTCTGAACTCGACATCATCCTAGAAAAGCAAGCGCGTCTCGTCGATCCAGTCGTGCTAAAAGAGGCACAGTCCAGTCTGGCAGAAGCGGAAAGCGCACTCTCGGCGACACCAAAAAAAGCGCCACGTCTACAACAACGCGTCATCGAGGTGCGAGCAGCCATCGCCAAGGCCAGCACACCCTTACCGGTCACCATCACGTCAGATGGGCAAACGGAAATCACCATCAAGCGCGTTGCCCGGCTTGGCTCTCTGACGTCTCGTACCGTGTCTTTACGTCCAGGACAGTACCAAGTACTGGGCAGTAGAGATGGTTATCGGGACGTGCTCATAACAGCCAATATTACGTCGGCGCAGGACAACCAAATTGATATTCGATGTGAGGAGGCGATAGTCCGCTAATGGCAGATCAGCGACCGCAAACTGACGCTTTATCTGCCGCGACATTTGAGCCTCGCACTGACGCTGTAGTTGAGACTAGGCGGCGTGTAACACCTGTTGGCGTGGCCATAGGTCTGTCCGGCCTACTCATTGCATATGTGTTGTTCTTTTTATTAACCGCACGCTCGGTCTCGGTCACCGTAAGCGCGGAGACGCCCTCATCAATCAGTATCTCGGGGATCCATTTGCCGTTTGGTGAACGGTATTTAGTGAGACCCGGTACGTATGCGATGACGGTGACTGCGGAGGGCTATCGCCCCTATGCCGGCAACCTCGTTGTCGACGATACAGAAATTCAATCACAAACCATTCAACTGACTCCGCTGCCGGGAACACTGGTAATCGACTCGTCACCCGTATCAGCCATGGTGTCGCTGGATGGCAGTGCGATTGGGAATACGCCATTGACTATTGAGGGTATCGAGGCTGGGTCCGTGAAAATGATACTGTCGACGGACAGATACCTGAACTATGAGTCTGTCATCGACGTCGCCGGTCGGGCAACGACCCAACGATTTTCCATCAACCTGATCCCTGGCTGGGCTCGAGTCACCATAGAGACAGATCCGACCGAGGTTGATGTATCCATAGACAACGAACCCGCAAGCGTCCGCGAGGGCGTGCTCGAGGTCATGCAAGGAGAGCGCCAGATCACGTTGGCATCACCCGGATACGTAGACCAGGTAATTAATGTAACCGCTATTGCCGATAGTGATATCGATCTGGGTCGCATTGAACTCATACCAGCTGCGGGTCTGCTGCGCTTATCGTCGATTCCCACTGGTGCGGTGGTAACGCGCGATGGTCGGTTTGTCGGAGCTACACCGCTGGATGTCGCCACAGAGCCATCTCAACGCCATCGCTTTCAACTCAGTCTGGCCGGATACAGTCCAGCGTCGTTTGATCTATCACTTGAAAAAGGCGCGCTAGCTGAGCGGCAAATAGCCCTTTCGCCCGCCCTCGGCGATGTTGACGTTAGGGTCTCGCCTGACAACGCACAAATCTCAGTTAATGGCAAAGATCAGGGGGAAGGCAACCAGCTCCTCTCGCTTCCGAGTGTGGAACATATCCTTACCATTAGCGCGCCCGGCTATGCCAGCATTGAGCGCCGCGTAACACCCCGTGCGGGGCTGAATCAGCGCATCGACGTGGCGCTACTTACAATTGAGGCCGCTAGAAAGGCGGCAATCAAGCCGCAAATTATAACGTCAGTTGGTCAAACGCTGGTGCTGATCGATCCACAGGTCAGCGCCGTCAGCGAATTTACTATGGGAGCGCCGCGGCGTGATGCGGGCAGAGGTGCCAACGAAGTCGAGCGACCGGTACGACTAACGCGCGCGTTCTACATGGCAACCACCGAAGTCACGAATGCGCAGTTTCGTCAATTCACACAAAATCATGAGTCAGGCCAGGCAGGTGGCAAGAGCCTGAACCGCGAGCACCAGCCCGCTGTGCAACTCTCGTGGCAACAAGCAGCTAGCTTCTGCAATTGGCTCAGCGCGCGCGAGGGGCTGCCACCCTTTTATACGGAGCGCGATGGCATCATTACTGGATTCACTGCGGCCTCAACGGGTTACCGATTGCCGACAGAGGCTGAGTGGTCTTATGCAGCTCGCATCAACGATGACGACGTATGGCGTTTTGCCTGGGGCGAAGCTTGGCCCCCCAAAGATGGCAGTGCAAACTTAGCGGATGCCTCCTCCGCACTAGTAACTGGACGCATTATTAACGGCTATTCTGACAAGGCGGTCGTCAGTGCTGAGGTTGGAAAATTTCCTCCCAACCCGAAAGGGCTCTACGATATGGGCGGTAATGTCGCGGAATGGGTGAATGATGTTTATCGTATCCCCGTGCCGAACGAAACAGTGGAGGAAGATCCTCTGGGTGATCTACAGGGCGACAACTACACTATCCGAGGTGCTAGTTGGAGCTTGAGTCGGTTACGCGAACTTCGGCTAACGTATCGTGACTACGGTGAACGTGGCCGAGATGACCTCGGATTTAGGGTGGCTAGATATGCGGAATAATCGTGTCACACGTGTCTTTATGGGCTGTGTCATGACGGCGGGCGTGGTTTTTGTATACTCAACCACGTCGATGGCGCAGGATGCCGCGGATACGGTGGATCAGACTGATACCCAAGACAGACAGCCTACATCGGCAGTGGAATCTACTGCCCCAACCGATAGCCCGCCAGCAACACAAAGTGCCGACCCAGCGATACCGGTAAGCGCTGACGATTACACACCGACCGAACGCATCAGTGAAGATCGTTCAGTCTCTTTCCCAGTCGATATCTAAGGCGCTCGTTCATGTCCAAATCGAGAATCCCCTCAGAATTTGCGTATCAGCTGCTGGCTCTTTTGGCCGCCGTCATCGTGGTACATGCGTTTTACGTTGGGCTCATTCGCCCCTCGGCCGATGTGCAGTTAGCAGCTCAGGCGGCACTGCAAGCATCAGGAGAGGCTTTTGTTCCCAAACGATCGTTGTTCGTTGTCATCCGTGATTTTGAGCAGGAAGCCTGCTTCATCTTGATGATCTGGGCGCTGGCTATTATGGGTTTGAAGGCGTGGATGACTCGACAAGAGACGGTCATGTTGGAGAAAAATCTGATTCAAGTAAACGATGGCACGACCTTATTACCCCAGGATGCTCGAAGTTATGCGCGTAGCATTGAGGCGCTTCCAGACAATGAGCAGGAGTTGCTCCTGCCGAGGACGTTGCTCAACGCATTGAGTCGTTTCTCAACCACAGGCAGTATTCCTGCCGTGTCCGAGGCGGTGCGGGAACAATGCGATATCGAGGCTGATAAGCTGGATTCCGAGCTTTCCATGGTGCGGTACATTAGCTGGGCGATCCCCTCGATTGGCTTCATTGGCACCGTGAGAGGCATCGGAGACGCATTGGGCCAAGCCTACAAAGCCGTTGAAGGCGATATTTCAGGTGTCACCGTCAGTCTTGGTGTTGCCTTCAATAGCACCTTTGTCGCACTGGTGCTCTCGATCATTATTATGTTCGCGCTGCACCAGCTCCAGTTGTCACAGGAGCGGCTGGTGCTCAGCACGCAGCGCTACATTGATAAAAAACTTGTACGTCACCTGGCGACCCCTAAATGACGCGCCTCTTCCTCGATACGACTGATGCGTCCCTCAATCTTATCGGTGAGGGACACTGTATACGGTCTCCAGGACTGGCTTATCTGGACGCCGGCGGTCTTGTCTTTGGTGATGCGGCGTTTGCACAACTCAAGCAAAGCCCGCTGGCTGTTCGCAGTGACTTTTGGAGTCAACTCGGTACGACGCCACTAAACACTGGGTTTGGGGAAGCGCGTCACACAGCCGACCTTGTGTACGAACACATGAAGGCACTGCTAAATAACGCACCCGAGCAGAGAGCACTCTGCATTATCGCGCCGGGGAATATGCAGCAGAGCCAAATCGAACTGCTTCTTGGCATACTGGGTTCACTGAGCATTGACGTTACAGCTGTGATCGATCGAGCACTGTTGGCTCATCCCGCAACTCGGGGATCAGGGCTCAACTTGAGCCTGCAATGGCGTCAGTTAATCGTAAGTGAGATCAAGGTTGATGCAGCTGAGATGAGTGTCACCAAAGTGACTGAACTGTCTGGCCTTGGGTATTTAGACCTGCTTGAAATGTGCCTCGAAAATTGCGCAGACCTGTGCGTCGAACAAACCCGCTTCGATCCCCGACGGAGCGCCGCATCAGAGCAACAACTGCTGAGTGCCATTCCGAGTTTACTTGCCACACTGGGCGATAAGACCGAGGTGCCATTAGATATCGGGTCCACGACGTTTAAGGTAACACGCAGCAGTTTTGAAAGCGTCGCAAGGCGCATAAGCGCAGCCATTGATTTAACACAAGGCCATATCAGTGCAGACGAGACACTTTCTTTATTTCCCGGCATTGGGCTAGACAGCGTCGCAACCAGTGATTCAATAAGCAATAACGCACAGGGCGTATTGAACAGCCGCTCCGAGGGAGAGGCGCTATCGCGCATCACTCGCTGTGCCCTTACCACCGTCACCACCGACACCACCGACACCAGCGCAGTGCCAGCTGGCGAAATCGTCTCAGAAACCATCATCGAGACGAACGACGCCAAAGGCACTTTGGCAGCAAATCAAAGCCCATCTGCCGACGATCCAACCACCGAGCCACCAACTCACCTCCTGATCGATGGTATCGCTTATCGAATCGGTGTCGAGCCCAGTGCAACCGAGGGCTTTGGTGTGGTGAAGAGCCAGGGGCTCGCCTACATCGAGGATAGTTTCAGGAAAGAGATTACCGTTTTATCAGTATCAGGATCGCACGACACACTGCCCACAGGCAGCAGGCTATATCGCAGCGACGGTAAAGAAGCCATGCTGATCTTTGTCGAGACGTAGTCCATGCCGAGGCGCAAGCGACAGGCCACCACCTTCAACCTGAGCTTTTTGGACATTATGTCCTGCGGGTTCGGTGCGGTTGTCCTTGTATTTTTGATCATCGATCACTCCATCGAAATACAGATTCAATCGGTCAATGCCGAGGTGTTATCCGAGGTCGACCTGCTTGAGGAAGACATTCGCGAAGGCGAAGAAGGTCTTGTCAGACTGCGCAACGCCATCTCAAGTCGCGATCTGGATATCGTAGAAGCACAGGGCCGCGCCAGAGTGGTGACTGATGAGCTTGACCGGCTTGAGGCTCTTATTGCCTCGCTGGAAGAGTCAGAGGTCAGCGAGACCACCGATGTAGACGCGCTAAAAGCTGAAATTAACTCACTCGAGGAGCGCATCCAGCAACTACGGGAAGCGGCTGAAGCAGACGGCGGTCGCAGCGCGCGCGAGTTTCAGGGCGAGGGTAATCGTCAGTATCTGACTGGATTGAAGCTAGGTGGTAACCGCATCGCGATCATGCTCGATGTCTCGGCGAGTATGCTTGCGCCCGAAGTGGTCAATGTCATCAGACTCCGAAATCAGTCGGAGGCAAAACAGCGCTCGGCACGCAAATGGGTGCAAGCACTCGGTACCGTAGACTGGCTAACCGCACAACTGCCTACCGGATCTCGCTACCAGATCATTTTATTTAATACCGAGGCGCGATTTGCTTTACCGGATACTCAAGGTCGCTGGATGGAAGTGGCAAATAGCAATGAGCTCGAGCGGGGCACCACAGCTGTCCGAGAGATCTTACCCAGCGGTGGAACGTCGCTCTACAACGCCTTTACCTTTTTGAATCAATTGGAAAGCCAGCCTGATAATATTTTTTTGATTACCGATGGGTTACCTACTCAAGGTAAAGACGCGCCTCGCAGTAATACCATCTCCGGTCCGGCGCGACTCAAACATTACCGCAAAGCGATCGATATGCTGCCATCCAATGTACCAATCAATGTGGTGTTGTCTCCTATGGAGGGTGACCCCATGGCAGCGGCAGAGTTTTGGAAGTTGGCGCAAAATACCGGTGGGAGCTTCATGGCTCCGGCAGAGGACTGGCCCTAATGCCAAGACGTCGACCTACACCTGAGATATCACTCTCCTTTCTCGACGTGATCTGTTGCGGCTTTGGCGCTGTGATATTACTGCTAATGATCACTAAAACAGTCGAGCCTCAGGTCCTCGAAGAGTCGACCGTGGTTGCCGAGGGACGCGTAGCAGAACTCACCGAGCAGCTATTCGATATTCGAGGCGAAACCACGATTCTCAACCGAGACTTAGCGGCAAAACGCGAGCAACTGTCGGATTTCGACACTCAAATTGCCATCCTGCAAGGCTCGCTCGCAGCGTCAAAATCGCGTTTTGACTCACTGCAGACCACACGAAATTCGAACAGTATCGTGGCGGAACAACTCGCTATAGCGCGACAGGAACTCAGCGAGGAAGAGGAGCGCCTACTCGGGCGAGACGCTGAGAAGAAAAACCAATTGATCGGTGGGATACCGGTCGATAGCGAATACATCATCTTCATTATCGACACTTCAGGTTCGATGTTTTCTTACGCTTGGCAGCGCATGCTCAACGAAATGGAGGCCACACTGAACATCTACCCCAATGTGAAAGGTATTCAGGTGATGAACGATATGGGGAACTATCTGTTCAGTCGCTATGCCGGGCAATGGATTCCCGATACACCGGCTAGGCGTCAGCTCATTTTGCGTAATCTTGCTAACTGGAATGCGTTTTCTAATTCATCACCCGTCGAAGGGATTACGCAAGCAGTCAGATCGTTCTACGACAATGACAAAAAGATATCCATCTATGTTTTTGGCGATGAATTCACAGGTAGATCGATTGAAGAGGTCGTCCTTACGGTCGATAGATTGAACGCTGAGGCGGGCACAGGTGAGCGTCGGGTGCGCATCCATGCGGTCGGGTTCCCCGTACAGTTTATTAGGCCGCCCCAACTGCAGGACACGGGCATTCGTTTTGCTACACTCATGAGAGAACTCACACATCGAAATGGTGGAACGTTTGTTGGGCTCAATGACTTTAGGCCTTAGTGCCAAGCGATTAGCTGCGTTATTTATTCTGCTCTTTGTGGTGGCATGCACCAGTAGAGAGGTGGTTGTTGAAGGCGCGTTCCCCACGCCACTGATAGATCCCGTGCCAGTCTCGGTTGGTATTTTATTTACTCAAGAATTTCGCGAACATGAATTGATTGATGACGCGACAGGGCGTGGCGAAGTCAGTTGGCGCGTCAGTACGGGCAGCGCGCAGGTGGACTTTTGGTCTACCCTTTTCCCGGCCTTCTTTCAAAATGTGGTGTTCATCAACAGCTATGAGGACCTAGAAACCTATGACGTCGATGCGGTGCTTATCCCAGAAGTCTCCGAGGTCCAATACGCTATCCCGCTCTATACTAGTGTGAAAGTCTACGAAATATGGATGCGCTATCAGCTGTCGCTAGTGGAACCCGAGCAAATAATGGATGCGGACAACAAAACGATTAACCTCGAAAACATGCAAGCCTTCGCTGAGTGGCCACTGACAGCCTACGGCAAGACACCCACGGCCTTTATGCAATCGGACGTCGATGCCGTTAACTTGGCGGCCGTGATGGCGCTACGAGACGCCGGCGCGAACTTCATTACCAGTTTTGCCCGCGTGCCTGGGGTAATGGACTGGATAGAAAATCCGGAGGTAGCCCAGTGAAAGTCTATCGCATGGTGTTTCTCATTGGTGCAGCCTCGCTTGGGGGTTGCGTTACAGCCAATGTTGATGAGATGACCTTTGATGCTCCTGTTGCGGGGATGGTCGACGGAAGTATTGTCATACTGGGACGTCGCCATGCACCGGACTATGACACTGAGCCAGACTTTATTGACTGCATCGGTGATCAAATTCGTCGCGGTGACGAGCGCATCACAGTCATCCCCGAACCGCAATTTGTTGATAGCCTCTACCCGTGGTTTGAACCTCGAACCGCACCACTGAGCGTCGAAAATGTAGGGCGACTAATGATATTGCCGTCCGTCGCTAACAAGCTCAGTGAGCTCAATCTTGACTACATGATTTGGATCGATGGCCGTACCCAAGATACAAACAGCAGTGGCTCCATGACCTGCGGTGTCGGACCAACGGGTGCCGGGTGTTTTGGCTTTGGAACGTGGGGAACAGAATCGGAGTATGAAGCGACCATCTGGAACTTCAATGATGGCGCCGAGGTAGGCAAAATGAGCGCCTTAACCAGTGGACAGAGCTATATGCCAGCGGTCGTCGTACCCATTCCCATCATCGCTCCAGTACAAGATACAGCTTGTGAGAGCTTGGGTACGCAGCTACTGCAGTATCTGTCTGCTGAGTCCTGAGCCATGCAGCGGCTGATCTTGTCATTGTGTGTTACCGGGCTCCTCGTGGCCTGTGCCGGATCATCGACTGTCACTGTGGGTGGTCGACCTGTGAGCATGCCGAAAAAGGCTGCTGACGAGCACCAAAAACTGATTGAAAACGTGGGCATCTACGAAGATGCGGAACTGCAGGCCTACATAGATGAGATTGGAGCGCGTTTGGTCGCCAACTCCAGCATGCCCGATCAAGCGTTCACCTTCACTCTCTTAGACTCGCCTGATATCAACGCTTTCGCGCTTCCGGGCGGTCTCATCTACATCAACCGAGGTCTCCTTGCCTATCTGGATAGCGAGGCCGAACTGGCGGGCGTTATCGCCCATGAGATCGGTCATATTACTGAGCGCCACCACTCGCGCCGACGGACACAAAGCATTACCAACCGCGTCGCGGCAGTGTCTGCTTATATAGTGACGGGCTCTGGCGATCTTTATGACGCCGCCAGCATGTATGGTGCGGAGCTGATCTCTGGCTTTGGCCGTGATATGGAGCTTGAAGCCGACGCAGCTGGCGCAGAATTCATGCATAACAGCGGCTATGACGCCGACGCGCTGCTCTCGGTCATAGGTGTTCTCAAAGACCAAGAGCGCTATCGCAAAGCCGCCGCAAGGGCGTCTGGCAAACCCTCCGGCACCTATCACGGTTTGTATGCCAGCCATCCTCGTAATGATCTCAGGCTGCAAACCGTTATAAAAACAGCGAATAATCTCGATCTCGACACCATGGCGGAGAATCCTGAGACACCTGGGCGCTTCAGAACTGAGGTAGAAGGCATGGTCGTGGGCGCCAGTGCAGAGGCGCAGAGTGATCCCTTGCGCTACTACCACAATAAGCTCGATTTCACCTTCGAGCACCCCGAGGGCTGGAAAGTCACCGCGAACACCCGAGAGATCGTTGCGCGCGCACCCGACTCGGACGCAGCGCTAACCATAAAGATTGCAAAAATTGATCCCGAGGCAGATCCCGCGACCGCACTACCGAGCCTTGCAACTGGCGAAATTAGCGCACAAGAAGAGACGGAAAACCAAGGACTGAAAGGTGCGACCGGACTTGCCAGTGCTGGCGGCATTCAAAAACGACTTGGCATTGTCGACTACCGCTTTCGCTACCTGTTCGAGGGCGAGGCAACCGAATTCGCGAGCGCAGACGACGCCTTTAAAACCATCATCACCTCATTTCGTCCGCTGTTTCCGAAAGAGAAAAAGCGCGGTGAAAGCCTGACACTCAGCTACGTTCAAGTACCGCGGGGTGCCACCTTTGCGTCCCTCAGTAGCGGCATACGGATTCCCGATGCGGAAAATCAGCTGCGCCTCATTAACGGCTACTACCCGGGTGGTGAACCGCGTACCGGTGACTGGATTAAAGTTCTGCGCTGAGTAATTCTCAGCGAAGAAAAGATTCTCAACTCACCATTAATGCGTTTAATTATTAAACGTCACATTGGGGGTAGACGCACATTCGTGTTCAAAAGGCATGCCGCCGGGGGCATATCGACTGCAGGCGCAGCAAACGGACTTGAACAAGCCGCAGCCTTCACAACCTTAAACGTGAGACAGCTGATCGACAATCTCGTGACGCTGGGCAGCAAAGAAGAGCAGACTTTCCGCATTCGCGAGTGCATCGCTATTGGTCACCACCTGTCCCTGAAGAGCATTGAGCACTGCTTTCTCCGCCACTTTTCCACTCAAGGTTCTCGGAATATCGGGCGCTCTGATAATCAGTTTAGGAACATGCCGCGGTGTCGCTCCATCGCGTATCGCAGACCTCAGAGTTTCTGTTACTCCACTGGTCAGATCCACGTGTTCGGCCATCACAACGAATAAAATAATCTGAACATCGTCGTTAAATGGGAGGCCAACGACAACTGAATCCATGATTCCGGGCACGGTATCAACCTGACGATAAATTTCTGCGGTGCCAATTCTGACGCCCCCTGGATTGAGGACAGCGTCGGATCGTCCAAGGATCCGGATACCGCCATGGGGATACTGAATGGAAAAATCTGACTGACACCAAACGCCGTCAAACTCCGAGAAGTACGCCTTGTAAAATCGCTCCCCCGAGTCGTCCCCCCAAAATCCCAGTGGCACAGTAGGAAATGGCAAACAGCAAACCAGCTCGCCTTGCTCGTCAAATACTTGCTGTCCTTCACTCGACCAAATCTGAACATCCATTCCGAGTCCAGGTGCTTGAATTTCACCCCTACGAACCGGCAAGCTCGGCACGCCACCGACGAAACAACTCAAAATATCCGTACCGCCAGAAATACTCGCGAGATGGATATCAGTTTTGAAGTGCGTGTATACGAAGTCATAGCTCTCATCAGTGAGAGGCGAACCTGTTGACAGTAACGTATCCAAGGATGAGAGATCTCTACCTTGTTTGGGCGACAAGCCCTGCTTTTGTAGTGTTTGGAGATACTTGGCGCCAACACCAAATATTCGAATCGATTCGCGCTCAATAAGATCCAACAAAACATTGCCCTGATCGGCGAATGGCGACCCGTCATACAGAACGATCGTGGCACCGCTAGCAAGGCCCGAGACCAACCAATTCCACATCATCCAACCACAGGTAGTAAAAAAGAAAAACCGGTCTCCCGCCTTGATATCTGTCTGCAGCTGATGCTCCTTGAGGTGCTGAAGCAATACACCCCCGGCGCGATGGATAATCGGCTTTGGGAGTCCAGTGGTACCGGAGGAGTAAGCGATGACGAGTGGATGATCGAACGAAAAATGGGAAAACCGTAGTTCGTAACCCCTATAAGCGTCTACTAATTCACCGATGCCATAGGTGGGCTTGGCGTATTGCACTGCAGCGACGTCAGTCAACACAGGCGTACATATGACACCCTCAAGGGAGGGTAATGCATCGACGACTTCGGCAACCAATGACGTCGAATCAATCTGCTTCCCATTGTATTGGTAGCCGTTTGCGGCGAATAACCAAACAGGTTCAATCTGAGAAAAACGATCAAGAATTCCGCCCGCCCCAAAGTCGGGAGAGCAAGAGGACCAAACAGCCCCAATCGAAGATACCGCGAGCATTGCAATCACGGTTTCGGCTACATTTGGCATGATTGCAGCAATACGTTGACCGGGCTGAACGCCTTGCTCACGTAAAAAACTGGAAACGGCGGCTGTTTGCTCACGCAAGTCATCCCAAGACAGCTCAATGCGCTCTGACCCTTCTCGATGCGCGATTAATGCGACATCGGGCCCTTTGGTCTTTAGTAGGTTCTCGGCGTAGTTCAGTGTCGCGCCACTGAACCATTTTGCCGATACGAAGTCTTCACCGGCCACAAAAGCGCTCGTCGCGGGCTTGCCGAATGCCACGCCGCAAAATTCCGCCACAGCTTGCCAAAATGCATTGAGATCTTGGCAAGACCACGTGTGCAGCGCTTGATAACTCGGGTCTTTACCTAGGCAACTTACGACATCCTGATGTTGTTGGAACGCAGAAAGGTTGCATCGGCTGATCCGATCCTTGCAGGGTGACCACACGGGGCGCGTTTCGCTTGTTAACAATGTATCTTTCTCCAACGAATCTTCAATGAGCCGGGCCGCATGAACTCCGCGCGTCAGGTGCCCACTCTAGTCCATAACGGGCAAGTTCTCACTGAGAGTAATGACATCATTCAATATCTTGATGATTGTTTCGCGCTTCAGGGTCGCGGTCTTTTACCTACGAATGATGAAGATAAAGCGGTCATGCCTGAGTTGCTGGTCGTTACCGACAAACCCGCGCTTACTCAATAACATCTTTCGAGCGCTGCCAGAGAAGGCGCTAGGCCCTCGTCTCTAGTCCATCATCTGTGTACTTTGAGTGCGCTCCTTGCCACACTCGACAACCAAGCCTATCGCTCGGATCTCCAACATTTTTAGGTTTAGAGAATGCGAATTATAAAAGCCACTGTCGTATCGATGTTTTTCATAACAACTAACCTGGCAGTCGCTGAGACCCTGGTCTACACCGCAAAACTGATCCGCACCATGGAGCCGGCACTCCCAGAGGCTACGGCGGTTGCTGTTGAGGATGGAAAGATTCTCGCTGTTGGTGATCTCGGTAGTTTAGCGCCACTTATCGCCTCTCGCGGCGCACGGATTGACCGGCAGTTTGAGTCGTACGTTATGACACCGGGGCTCATCGACCCGCATGTTCACCCTACGCTGCCTGCAGTGCTCACCCAGTTCCCCTTCCTCGCACCGGATGATTGGTCTTTACCGACGGGTGAGTTCCCCGCTGCGACGACACCCGATGACTACCGTAACGCCCTGCAGGCGCTTGTTGCCCAGCATGCTAAACAGACCGATCTAAAGTCAGACCAAGGTGTGCCGTTTATCGCTTTCGGTTACCACCCGCTTTGGCATGGCGAAGTTTGGCGAGACGACCTCAATGAATGGTTTGCTGACACACCAGTCATGATATGGCACCGCTCGTTTCATGAGCTCATTGGCAACGATGCAGCCTGGAATCTACTGGGCATCCGTGAAGAGGACGTGGCGGATATTCACGAGGGCGTGGACTGGGAGCGAGGTCACGTTTACGAACTGGGCCTTAGAGCCGTTTTTCCAAAGATGATGTTTCTTTTTGAACCCTCGCGCTACATGGGTGGTATGAAGAACTTCCTGGCGATGATGCACGAGTCGGGGGTAACCACAGCGGCGGACATGGGCACGGGTATTTTTGGTAATCCGGTCGCCGAAATTCAGGCCGTCAAAGCGGCGGTGGCAAACGACCCCGTTGGCGTGCGACTTGTCCTAACGCCCATCGTGACCGACTTCATCACTCGTCGTAAATCAGCCACCGAAGCCCTCGCTGAAGTTCGTGCCTGGCAGGCAATGAACGACGACCAAGTATCGGTAGGAAATCACTTCAAACTCATGATTGATGGCGCTATTTTCTCAGGTCTGTCGCAAATGGGCGCGCCTGGCTATCTCGATGGGCATGCCGGTGTGTGGATGGTTGATGTGCCAACACTTGAGGCCTTTGCTAAAACATTTTGGGATGCAGGCTTTCAGATTCACGCCCACAGTAATGGTGACGCCGCCACAGCGCGATTCATCGACCTACTCACCTATCTGCTGCGGGAGAGTCCGCGGGCAGATCACCGCATGACGCTTGAGCATTTTGCCTACAGCACCGAGGATCAAAACAAAAAGCTGGCAGCCCTCGGCGCCGCCGTCTCAGCCAACCCTTACTATCATTATATTTTGTCTGACATGTACAGTGGCGATTGGCTCGGCCCTGATCGCGGGCCGCAGATGGTCCGACTCGGATCGCTAGAAGCAAAAGGTGTCCCAGTGGGTCTCCATTCAGACAGCCCCATGGCGCCCCTGTCGCCCTTAACCTTGATGTGGACGGCAGTCGCTCGCGAGAATATTTCCGGCGACAAAACCGGACAAGCAGAGGTGATGACGCGCGAAGGTGCCTTTAGGGCGATCACCATCGATGCGGCTTGGATCCTGGGACTCGAAGACTCAATCGGCTCAATTCGTGCAGGTAAAGCCGCCGACTTCACCATTTTATCGGATGACCCGATGACGGTGCCTCTAGAAGCCTTGCGATCCATCGACGTCATCGGTACCGTCTTTGCCGGTAACGCACACATCAATAAATAACGAAGGATAGCTTTATGAGCGCTTTGGCATCGCCGTTTACGTTTGCAAACGGCTCTTCGATAAACAACCGCTACATGCTAGCCGCACTCACGAACCTCCAGAGTGGCACTGATGGGGTACTCAGTGATGACGAGTACCACTGGCTAACCCGCCGAGCTGAGGGGGGTTTTGGACTCACCATGACCTGCGCTACCTCTGTGCAACATCGGGGAGTCGGGTTCCCAGGTCAGCTTGGCGCGCATGGCGATCTCCACTTGGCGGGTCTCACTCGTCTCGCCGACGGAATCAAAGCGCACGGCAGTCATGCGGTCGTACAACTGCATCACGGGGGTATGCGGGCTATGGGCAGCTACTGCGACGACACACCAATGTGTCCTTCGGATGACGAATCGACGGGATCCAAGGCCATGACTGTGGAAGAGGTTGAGGGTTTTATCGAGGACTGTATTGCCGCCGCTGTTCGCGCAAAGAACGCTGGATTTGACGGCGTTCAACTTCATGGCGCACACGGTTATTTGCTTGCGCAGTTCCTGAGCCCAACGCTCAACCGGCGTGATGATGCCTACGGCGGCTCGCCTGAAAAGCGCGCCAAAGTGCTGTTCGATATTATCGACGGCGTTAACAAGTCGTGTGGCAGGGCGTTCAGTCTGGGCGTGCGTTTATCACCCGAGCGTTTTGGCCAGCGTACCGAGGAAATACGCGATCTTGCGGCTGAGCTATTGGTCGACCCGCGCATCGACTACTTGGATATGTCGTTGTGGGATGTTTTTAAAGACGCGCATGATGCGGCTTTTGCGGGAGAACCGCTGCTTAAAGTGTTTACTGACTTGCCCCGCAAAGGTGTCGCACTCGGCGCTGCCGGCAAATTATATTCAGCCAAAGCCTGCGAGGCAGCCATCGCCAGTGGCTTGGATTTCGTTCTGGTCGGTCGCGCTGCGGTGGTTCATGCGGACTTCCCCAGACAGGCCCTGACAAACGCTAATTTTGAAATGCAGGCGTTACCTGTGACACGCGATCATCTCGCTGCTCAAGGACTTGGGCCTAAATTTATCGATTACATGGCCACTTGGGATGGTTTTGTCGCCGCTTAACGGGCGGCGTGTACTAGCCAAAGCGCGTATCAGCCACAAACGGATTACTCGCACGCTCTCGGCCAAAGGTTGAGTCGGGACCGTGCCCGGGCACAAACTGCACCGCGTCGCCCAGGGGAAAGAGCTTTTCTCTAATGGAGTGGATTAGCTCATCGTGATTCCCCTTGGGAAAGTCTGTCCGGCCAATCGAGCCAGCAAAGATGACATCACCCACCCACGCGACCTGTTGCTTGGGGTCAAAAAAAACGACATGCCCGGGCGTGTGACCGGGACAGTGGATAACTTCGAGCTCAACATTACCAACGGTCACTGTATCCCCATCACCAAGCCACCGATCGGGCTCGAATGCCTCAGCCATGGGAAAGCCTGACATCTCACACCACTTGGGTAAGTTATCAATCCAAAAGCGATCGCCCTCCTCGGGTCCCTCGATAGGGATTTGCCACTGGTTGCGGAGCACATCTGCGGCTGCACAATGGTCCATGTGGCCGTGCGTCAGCAATATTTTTTCGACCTTGGCGCCCATCTTGGTTACAGCCGCCTCAATCCGATCGATATCACCGCCCGGGTCAACAACCGCGGCAAGCCCTGTCGTTTCGCATTTGATGATGGAGCAATTCTGCTGGTAGGGAGTAACCGGCACCACTGTGACAGATAGAGTCATGACTGAACCTCCGGTTGCGCGCCGTCCTCGCCATCCAGATCGGCGTCCGGATCATTAAATACCACTTCGTCCAACTGACCCTCGTGATAGGCGACGACAGTCGACACCGTCGCATCACCCGTTACATTAACAGCGGTTCGAACCATATCTAGCAGACGATCCACACCCAGAATAAGCGCTATACCCTCGACCGGAAGGCCAGCCTGAGTTAGCACCAAAGACAGCATGATCAAACCTGCACTCGGTACAGCCGCGGTTCCAATTGAGGCGAGCGTCGCAGTCAGTACCACCATCAGCAGCTGACTGGTGGTCAGATCAATACCATAGACCTGAGCGATGAAGACAGTTGCGACGCCCTGCATAATGGCTGTGCCATCCATGTTGATCGTTGCACCAAGGGGCACTGAAAACCCAGCGACACTTTTGTTGACGCCTAAACGCTTCTCTACCGTACGCAGAGTGACCGGTAAGGTTGCGCCCGATGAAGATGTCGAAAATGCAAATGCCCAAACTCGGCGCATTTTCTGCCGTAACACGGCCGGTGACAGCGGGGTGAGTGTCCGCAACACCAAGCCATAGACAACCAAGCCGTGGAAGAGAAGAACGCCTAGCAGGGTGAAAAAATAGGCCGCAAGATCGAAGATAGTTCCAAACCCCATGGTCGCAAAGAGCTTGGTCAGCAGCGCAAACACGCCGTAGGGTGCCATCTCAATCAGCACGCCCACCATTTTCATGACTACCACTTCCATGTCTTGGAACCAGGCGATTAATCGCTCGCCCGCCGCACCCGCTTTCGTTAGCGCAAAACCAACCAAGAGGGCAAATACGATGACCTGAAGCATGTTGCCCTCAGCCATGGCGGCAACGGGATTAGTTGGGAATATATTGATCAGCGTTTCTTTGATTGGCGGGGCTTCTTTCGGGACAAAATCCGAGCTCGCGACAGCGTTTACCCCGTTGCCCGGACCCACTGCCAGGGCAATAGCAAGCCCTAGCGAAACCGCAATGCACGTGGTTATCAGGTATAGCCCTAAGGTCTTTCCCGCTATTGGGCCCATGCGACTGCTGGCACCCAAAGCCGCCATACCGCAGATTAAGGACACGAGCACCAGTGGCACCACCAGTAATTTGAGCGAGGCGATAAAAATACGCCCCAGAACATCAAAAACGCCCATCACCATGCCGTTGTATAAAAATCCATACAATCCACTGTCAGGGGTGAGCGACGCCAGAACAACTTCGAGGACCGACCCAAGGCCAATCCCGAGTACCATAGCCAATAAGATTCGGTTAGTTAGTGACATGCTTACTCCTCACAGGGTTCGGGCCGCCAGCTGACTACAGCGATATCAGCACACGCGTTACAAGCCGAAGGGTACGTGGTAATGCGCCCCGACTCCATTACCGCACAGACCGGCTGGTACTGCAGGGTGCAAATTTTTGGTCTTGGCTCATCGCAAACACCCGTTTGCGGCACCGGCATCTCAGGCGCGACTGGTCGTGTCTCATCCCGCCCAATAAATTGAGATGGTATAGCGCAACCTGCCAAGAACAGAGCCATCACAAATAGCGCTAGCTTAGTGTTTAAGGAATGTGCCCGATCTGTATTCATGCAAAGCAGTCTCTATTTCAGCGCGCGTATTCATGACAAACGGACCGTAGTGAACCACCGGTTCGCCAATAGGATCCCCTGTTAGTAAAAGGCACCGCGCACCCGCGTTAGACGCCCGTACTGTAACTAAGTTCTGCTCGGCGTCGCCACTTTTGGAGTTGTTCCGACAATCGCGCTCGAAAACAGCCAGTCCCGGCGCGGGTAAGGTTTGCGACGATGTCTCTACTGCCCCTTCGAATACAAACACCATAGCGTTAGATGTGGAACTTATTTCAAATGTGGCATCCGCAAATGCATCGAGGCTCAGGTCAGCCATTTGCGCGATAGGCGCTAGCTCGTGAAGCGGACCTGCAATGCGATGGTCATCGATACGCCAGTCCCCGGCAATAGCCGTCAATGATGATCGATCTGCACTGACCTGAGGTAATGCTGTACTCGGTATATCCCGATATCGTGGCGCGCTCATCTTCATCTCGCTCGGCAAATTGAACCAAAGCTGAAAGCCATGCAGCCCCGTGGTGTCTTGAGTGGGCATCTCAGAATGGATAACGCCAGACCCCGCCGACATCCACTGCACACCACCCTCGCGAATTTCACCACGATTACCCATGCTGTCCTCATGCGCAATGCCCCCAGCGAGCATGTAGGTAAGCGTTTGCATACCCCGATGCGGGTGCGCCGGAAATCCGGCCTGAAAGTCCTCGCGAAACGGCGACTTGAGTTCGTCAATCATCAATACGGGATCAACGCTGCTTAACCCCATGACGGCGACTCGCTGAATGGCCACGCCCGCGCCATCAGTTGTTGGTTGGGCCGGATTAAACGACGTTATCTGGCGATGGATCATGAGGCGGAATACCCCGCCTTCGACATGACTTCATCGCGCTCCGCAATAATGGCATCGTGTCGTTGGCGAAGCGTATCGATTGCCGACCCGAGCATCAAATGGTCGGTAGCGGCAACCATCCGCTGCCGTGCCAAAAGCGCAGGTGACGTCATTTTTTCTGCAATAGACACCATATCGGCCATCTTAGCCCAACAATTCAAGACCACATCGCAACCCGCAGCTTGAGATTGAGCGGCCAAATCACCTATATCGCCGTCCAGCGCTTTCATATCGAGATCATCGCTCATCAGTAAACCACTGAAGCCGATGTCTTTCCGAATGATCTGGTTTATGACGAACGAGGAGAGCGTCGCGCAATTAGCAGGATCCCAGTCTTCATAAATGATGTGCGCGGTCATGGCCATGCGGGCGTCACACAGGGATCGGAAGGGAAACAGGTCGCGGTTAAGTTCCGAGGCCGCTGACGCTACGCGGGGTAACGCTAAATGTGAATCAACTGATGAGCGGCCATGGCCCGGAATATGTTTGATGACACCCTCAACACCACCTGCCTTTAAACCCCTCAGGCAGGCTTGACCCAAGGCCGCGACATGCTCCGGATTGCCTGAAAAGGCCCGGTCTCCTATGACATCGTGGGCCCCGGATACCGGAATATCGAGGACCGGCGCACAGGTTACCGTAATCCCAACCTCCGCGAGATCCAGGGCTAGCGCCTCGTAGTTCAGGGTAACCGCCTTCAATGCAGAAACCGGATCTCGGTCATAGAGTGCCCCAAACACCGCAGCTGGCGGATAAGACGGCCATTCTGGCGCCTGTAGTCGGGCGACTCGCCCACCCTCTTGATCAATCAGAATGGGTAAGTTTTGCCGGCCAACCAGAGACCTGAGTTCATCGGTCAGGTCCCGCAACTGTGCTCGATCGACCACATTTCGGCCGAATAAAATGAAACCAAAGGGCTGGCTTTCGCGAAAAAAGTCCCGCTCCATGGGCGTTAAGAATTCGCCTGCTAAGCCAAAAATAGCGGGGGTCATGAACCCCACCCCTCTGACAATTTCTTGGTGCGTTCTATGTTGCCGTCCAATGACTTGGGTGTGCACAGCGTATGGCAATAAGCCCTGCCGGATGACTGCACTACTGACTGCCAATCCGTGTCCTCAAAACCAAGCCAGAGCCATCCCGCCGTAGGTAGGTTAGCAAGCGTGATCTCGGGGCAGAGGTAGTTAGCCAAGTCAGTCATGGCTGGATTGTGGCCAATGACGGCGATGTTGTCTAAGTCATCGTCAATACAGCACAGCCAATCCATCAATTGGCGCGGATCAAAGGTATACAGTGCGCGATCCGAGTGCACTTCAGGGCTTAATTGATAAACCCAGCCCTCGGCAAACCCAGTAAGTGTTTCCTGTGCCCGTTGCGCTGTGCTGACAAAAAAAACCGGTGGAATGTCAACACGGGCAGCAAAGGCCCGCCCCATAAGTGGAGCCGCTCGCCTGCCGCGTGCATTTAAGGGTCGATCGTGATCGGACAGCGAGGGTGCATCCCACGCAGATTTAGCATGTCTGATCAAATGAAGCTGTCTCACGATTGCGCAGACCTCTCTTTATTTTTGCGTCTTGTAGTTTTTGTTGCCTGTTGTTTGTGTTGTCTGTTGTTTTTGCGTTTTTTAAGTAACATGCCGGCCGACACTCGGCTGTCTAATGGACGATGCTGATGATCACAACACGATTGCCAGGCGCTTGGCCATAAAACATCGAATCCTAGTTCAAACGTCTATAGCAGATCCGCACAACAGGCCCGACGCACTCTGCCCCGCTCAATACAGCCCCGCGCAATGCAGCCCCGTGCAATACGGGCCTAGGCAATACAAGCCCTCGCAATTCGAGCCCAGGCAATACAAGCCCTCGCAATTCAAGCCCAGGCAACAAGAACTCCTAAATCGAGACTCGCTAATACACAATTGACCACACCCCGCGCGGTCGGTCGTATCAAGAGAACCACCTAACACTGCAATCGATATAACCGAGCGGTTTCTATCGAAAAAGGGCTTTTGCGACGCGTGATGGGATTATGCTACGACGAACAAGTGCACCTTTTTCTTTCCTAAACGGGTGATGAAGTAGTGGCCGTGCATAGCGCGCGCGGGTGCGAAGCACGCGCTCGGATCGGCATTATTTTCCGCCGATATTGCGACACCGTTAATCGAGACAGCCGAGCGACCCAAGGCGTCCTTAACTTGCTTCCCTGATGCAGCTAGACCTGCATCAGTTAATAACTGGGTCAGCGTTTCAGGCATAGCCTCGCGCGCGACTGTCGAGCTCGGCAGTCCGTCGAGGCTCAATTGTGCTAAGTCGGAGGCTGACAAGCTTGCTTCGTCACCGCTAAACATCGCTGCCGTAATTCGCTCTGCCGCCTCCAGACCCTCATCGCCATGAACTAGGCGCGTTACCTCTCGGGCAAGTACTCGCTGCGCTTCGGGTCGTCCATCGCGCTCGGCATCGGCACGCTCGAGTGAGTCGATATCGCTGACGGATATAAAGGTGAAGTACTTTAAAAAGGTGTATACGTCGGCATCGGCAGTGCTCAACCAAAACTGATAAAACGCATACGGCGACGTCTTAGCTGCATCTAGCCAAATCGTACCTGACTCGGTTTTACCAAATTTTGTACCGTCGGCTTTCGTAACCAAGGGCAATGTTAGACCTTGTACTTGGTTACCGTTCATTCGGCGCGTTAAGTCAATGCCACCAGTGATATTGCCCCATTGATCGGAGCCACCTATTTGCAACTCACAACCAAAGCGTTTGTTGAGCTCAGCAAAATCGAAAGACTGCAAAATCATATACGTGAATTCAGTGAAGCTGATGCCCGAGCCCTCGCGCTCGATGCGCTGCTTGACCGACTCCTTGGCAATCATCGAATTGATGGAAAAGTGTTTGCCTACGTCCCGTAGGAATGTCAGCACATCGACGTCGGCGGTCCAGTCTAAGTTGTTGGCCATTAGGGCAGCCGCCTCACCGTCGAATGATAAAAACTGTGACATCTGTTGCCGCAGCCGTTCGACCCAGCCGGCAACAACATCCGGCGTATTTAACGAGCGTTCCTGAGCTTTAAAGCTGGGATCGCCAATGAGGCCGGTGGCACCTCCAACCAAGGCTATGGGCGTGTGCCCTGCGTGCTGAAATCGCTTTAAGGTGAGTAAGGGAACAAGCGAGCCGATATGTAAGCTATCGGCTGTGGGATCAAATCCACAATAAACGGTCCTTGGTTTTTCCGACAGCCATGCATCAAAGTGCTCATCATTTGTGGTCTGAAATACCAAACCTCTCGCTTTCAGATCCGTAAAAAGCCCCATCTGTGTCACCTTTACATATAGTTTCGAATTATCACGCAGGACAGCAGTAAGGCATCCCAAGCGGTATCAAGGCTAAATTTAGGAAATGAAATCCCGGCAGTTAGCATGCCACTTACTCGCATTCGTTTAAACGCTATTGTCGGTTATGATGCGGGCTGATGAACAGCCCCCTGTGGGGCGGGACGTGGAAAAGCTTTGCAACGTAACCCCAGAGGCGCAACGCGCCGAGCCGATAGCACGGAATTACCAATCAACGGACAGCGCCTCGCCTGGGGTGGTGCGACCCTGCTCGTTCTTGTGCTTTTGTTAAGACTATTCACGAACGGATCCGATGGCGAAGACGGATCTAAACAATCGACGTTAGCCGATCCATTACTCACTGCTACAACCCAGATCGCTTGGGATGCGGTCACTGAAGGTCAAATTCAGTCGATAGAAACCACGCCTCTCACTTGGAACGACGTCACGGTAAGAAGCGGTGACAATTTAAGCCTCATTTTCAATCGAGCGGGATTTTCCGATCGAGATGTCTTTGACGTTACCTCAGGTGTTCAAGGCCAGGCGTTGAGGCGTATTTTTCCCGGACAGTTAATTGGCTTTGCCGCCGACGAGGCAGCTGAGCTTATAGCCGTCAGGCATATCGAATCTCCTCTGAAGCAAACGGTCTACTCAAAGAACGAGGGACAGTTCGTCTCCGAGGTTATTGTCCGAGAAACCGAGACGCGAGAGCGGTCGGTTGCCATTACCATCGACAGCTCGCTGTTTCTGGCAGGTGATCAAGCTGGACTGTCAGCCGCCATCATTATGGAGCTTGCGGCCATTTTAGGTGGTGTTATCGACTTCGCGTTAGACCCCCGTCGGGGCGATGACATTGTTATTTTGTTCGAGGAGAACTACTTGGATGGCGAAAAGTTCTCAGATGGCAATATTCTGGCAGCGTCGTTCAATAACAACGGTCGTTTAGTAGAGGCCTATCGCTACACCGACAGCTTAGGAGATACCGGTTATTTCGACGCCGATGGTGTCAGCATGCGCAAGGCTTTTCTCAAAGCACCGCTTGACTTTACTCGCGTCAGCTCGAGCTTCAATCCCAATCGTTTGCACCCGATTTATAAAACCAAACGCCCCCATAGAGGGACCGACTATGCCGCACCCAGGGGGACACCCGTTTACGCTGCAGGGGATGGTCGAGTAATCGATGCCGGCTACACTCGGCCTAATGGTAACTATGTTTTTATTCAGCACGGTGAAGGGTTCAAAACACACTACCTTCATTTGAACAAGAAGCGCGTAAAACGCGGTGACCGTGTAAAACAGGGCCAGGTGATTGGTACGGTCGGCTCGACTGGGGCGGCAACCGGGCCTCATCTGCACTATGAATTCTTGGTGAACGGTGTGCACCGCAACCCGCGCACAGTGCATAAAATACTGCCCAAAGCTAAGTCCTTGCCAGATTCAGAAATCCCGCGCTTCAAGGACGCCATAAAAGCGCCCGTTCAGCGATTAGCGCGAACAAAGGCGAGTGATGCGATGACGGGGGCCGATTGAGTCAGCCGCGGCTGTTCATAGGTTTGATGTCGGGCACCAGCGCAGATGCCGTCGATGCAGCTCTGGTCTCATTTGCCGATGAACAGCAGCCGACCGTACTCTGCACTGAGTCGCTGGCGCTCTCGGAAAGCCTTAAGTCACGCATCGTGGCTTGCTTGACTGATGCGGGTACACCGGTTGATGTGATTTGCGATCTGGATGTCGCACTCGCAAAAATCTATGCGGCCTCAGTGACGAGACTTCTTAAAAAAGCTGATGTCAAACCCGCCGACGTCGAGGCCATTGGCAGTCATGGACAAACCTTGTTGCACCAGCCCAACGGGGCCAACGCCTTCACCTTGCAAGTAGGTGACAACCATCTTCTGGCAGAGCTGACTGGGATGTCCGTAGTGGGCGATTTCCGACGCAGAGATATTGCTGCGGGCGGACAGGGCGCACCCCTCGTTCCCGCCTTTCATAAGACGCTCGTTGAAGACGACCAGACCAGCGCCTTTCTCAACATAGGGGGCATTGCAAACGTCAGTGTCATAGCGGCTAACCACGTAATAGGATTTGATACAGGACCCGGAAATACCCTGTGTGATGCATGGATCCGCCAGCATCAGCAGCTTGACTTTGACGCCGATGGGGCATGGGCAAAAGAAGGGATCATCAATGAAGCACTGCTCGACCGCCTGCTAGCTGATCCTTACTTTTCTCAAGATGGACCTAAGAGCACAGGACAGGACTACTTCAATTTGACATGGTTGCATCGCTTCGATGTTGCAGCGCTGCGACCGGAGGATGTGCAGCGCACCCTTGTTGAGCTCACTGCTCGCTCGGCGGCCAAGGCCCTCAGCTCAATCAACTGCAGGTGTGTTTACATCTGTGGCGGGGGCCGACTCAACACGCTTATGGTCGAGCGACTCGAGTCATTGTTGGCGCCAGCAAAGGTCGTGGACACCCACAGTATCGGCATCGATCCTGATTTCATGGAGGCCATCGCCTTCGCCTGGCTGGCAAAGCAGTGCATCGACGGCATACCCGGAAACGTACCTGAAGTAACCGGCGCCTCTGGACCACGCGTCTTAGGCGTTATTTACCCAAAGACTCACTAGGCACTCGCGAAATAAACTGACCGCAGAGCTCAATCTTTCAAATTGAGAATGACGCGCCGCAACCGCAGGTCGTGGTCGCATTTGGATTATTTACTACAAACCTGGAGCCCTCAAGGCCCTCTACATAGTCGATCTCGGACCCCATGAGGTACTGGTAACTCATCGCATCTATGAGAGCGGCAACACCCTCACGCTCGATCACCCAGTCGTCATCGGCCGTATTTTCATCAAACGTGAACCCGTATTGAAAACCAGAGCACCCGCCACCGGTGATGTAGACACGAAAACGAAGCGATGGGTTTGCTTCTTCCTCGACTAGATGCTGAAGCTTACTCACTGCACTATCTGAAAGACGTATTTCTGTGGGATCAAAACCCGCGACGACAGTCATCTACTACTCCGACTCTATGATTTATCAGCTGACAAGACAGAGCCGACGGAGGTAAGTTGCTCTACCTTGGCCGATGCAGTCGTGTGCTTTAAGTTGCCGTCTATTTTACTACCCATCGACATCTCAATCAGGTTGTAAAACACATCACCCGTTACCACAGCGCCCTTGCTGACCTCTAAATTTTCAGCACTGTAGATGTTGCCTTTAACCGCACCACTAATCGACGCAGACGGCACTCGGATCTCACCCTCTACCGAGCCACCCGCTACAACACGCAGCAAGGCTGAAGCGCCAGGCTCTGCACTGATACAGCCAATCACGCGTCCCTCAATATCGAGGTTACCGGCAAACGTGATATCACCCGAGACCGTCGTACCCGCCGAAATGAGGGTGGTCGCGCCCTTTGCTGTACTAGGCATCTGTGGTTGTTTGTTTCTCATCGCCTTGCTCCTACTCTATTTCGCACTGTAGACAACTGATGTCGTCCAGTCGAACGTCTGCTCATGCGTCCGCTTACGCGGCGCTGACAATTCTATGCCAAAGCGCACCGCTACGGGAATAACGCTATCGGGAAGCCGTATAGTGCCCGAAATTCGTTGAAAATACTTAAATGCAATGTCGTGACTCGCTGTCAGCTCCGGTAACAGAATGGGGCTGCCCGCTTCGTCAATCAGATGAATGGTTAGATCGCCCCGATAAAACTGTGATCCCTGTGCAAGGCGTTGAATCACGGCCCGGTATTCAAGTTCTCGACGCTCGGGGTGCCAGATTAGCTCCGGCTGACGCACCTTTACCGAGCTCAAGTCATCCGATGACCCCATGATATCGCGGTAAAAGACCAGCTCCTTCTCAAGGTCATCGACCTGACGCTCTGAGCCTGCGAGTTCTGCGCGAAGACGATTGATCGCCTCTGAGTCGACAGCGCGTCTAGTCTCTAGCTTGGAGATTGTATCTTTGAGGCCTGCCTCATCGAGTACCAACGGTACGCGGTCGTCAAAACCGTGTTGATAACCCAGGACATACACCCCTGCACCCGCGACCAAGACCAGAACAGCAAGGCCGATACGCAGACGGCGCTGCTGCACGACATTGACGCGCGTCACAACCGTCTTAATGTTGTCCGTCGGCATATCGAATTAGGGGCCGACTGCCGGAGCGGACAAGCCCGCAGCCTCGTCGACTCCAAGCATAATGTTCATCGCCTGAATGGCCTGCCCAGCAGCACCCTTTACTAGGTTATCGATCGCGACCGTCACAACGACCCTGTCACCGGGCGGGTGAGTCACGTCGATTTCGCACATGTTAGTGCCGCGCACATGGCGTGTCTCTGGCTCGTAGTTCCCTTCAGTCAATCGAATGAAGGGCTCGTTGCAAAAGCGCGCTTTGAAGACCGCCTGGAGATCAACCGCAGTCTCGGTCAGTGTGGCAAACAGGGTGGCGTGGATGCCTCGCACCATGGGCGCCAGATGCGGGACAAAGGTGAGGGACACGTTAGTACCCGCCATTCGAATCAACCCCTGCTCCATTTCCGGTAGATGCCGGTGACCACCCACACCGTAAGACTTCATGGTCTCCACCGACTCAGACAGTAGTAAGTTCACTTTTGCACTCCGGCCAGCACCGCTCGTGCCCGAGGCGCAGGATGCCACCAGACTCTCCGGATCAATCAAGCCTGCCTCCAAGAGTGGCAGGAATCCAAGCTGAACTGCTGTCGGATAACAGCCCGGGCAGGCAACCAACGATGCAGTCGCTATTGCCTCCCTATTAACCTCAGGCAGACCGTACACAGCCGAATCAATCAGCTTAGCTGCCGCGTGCTTTACGCCATACCACGACTCCCAAATACTGATGTCGCTTAACCGAAAGTCAGCGGACAAATCAATGACCTTAATTCCCTGGGCCATCAACTCGGGTACCGAGTGCATTGCGACAGCGTGCGGTGTCGCAAAAAACACCACATCACAATCATCGAATTGCGCCCTCGTGGAATCCTCAAAAACGAGATCGATGTATCCCCTCAAATTAGGGAATAAACGGTCCACTCGAACGCCGGCTTCGGCGCGCGATGTGAGACGCCGAATCACAACGTTTGGATGCCCTAGCAACAACCTAATAAGTTCCACACCGGCATACCCGGTGGCGCCGACAATGCCCACTTTAATCATTTCAGGCCTAAGATCTGATATTGTGACGCTAGTTTACTCGCTGTTCAGTTCGACACCAGCATGGAGTTGTAAATGCTTTGGATTCAAGGTTTGCACGTTGTGTTTGTTGTGACGTGGTTTGCCGGCCTCTTTTACTTGCCGCGCATATTTGTTTACTACGCCCAAGCGGAAGATGACATAACCCGGACCACGCTGGCTGTCATGGCTCGAAAGCTTTATAAATTTGTGACACCGCTAATGATGCTCGCTGTGGCGCTGGGCCTGTGGCGGCTTGGTTATGCCTTGGATTACTACCTCAGTAGCACGTGGATGCAACTGAAACTGATCGGGGTCGTATGCCTCCTGATCTACCATATTCAGTGCGGCCGATACGTCGCACTTATTAACGGCGGGGACACGAGCAAAAGCCATGTTTTTTATCGCTTTTTTAACGAGGTCCCGGTGTTATTTTTGTTTGCAATCGTACTCTTGGTGTATGTACGACCGGGCTCATAATCAGGCACCATCACTAAAAAATGACAATACGTCGGGGGACGCTGGTCGATGACCAAATCAGAAACACTATTCGAACGTGCGCAAGGGCCCATACCGGGCGGCGTTAACTCACCTGTTCGCGCCTTTAAGGCCGTCGGCGGCACACCACGCTTCATGGCGCGATCTGATGGCGCCTATATTTTCGATGTTGACGGTAATCAGTACATTGATTACGTGCTGTCGTGGGGTCCCATGATTATGGGACACAATCATCCCCGTGTGCGGGAGGCCGTAGTCAAAACAGCGCAGGACGGACTGAGCTTTGGTTGCCCAACGGAGATTGAGATCGATCTGGCAGAGCGCCTATGCACGCTCGTACCCAGCCTCGAGCAAGTCCGTATGACCAGCTCCGGCACCGAGGCGACCATGAGCGCCATTCGCCTGGCGCGAGGTGCAACAGGGCGCGACAAGATTGTTAAGTTTGAAGGCTGCTATCACGGGCACTCAGATTCACTACTGATCAAGGCGGGATCGGGCGCACTCACCTTCGGCGTTCCCAGTTCTCCCGGAGTCCCTGAGGTACTGGCACAGCACACTGTCACGCTTCCATTCAACGATCTCGAGGCATTAAAGGAAGCGTTTGATCAACTGGGTAATGATATTGCCTGCGTCATCACCGAGCCGGTAACAGGCAACATGAACTGCATTCTCCCCGAGCCAGGTTTCCTCGAGGGCATGCGCGAGCTGTGCACACAATACGGTGCGATCCTCATCTTTGACGAAGTCATGACGGGGTTTCGTTTCGGTACACACTGTGCCCAGGGATACTTGGGCATTGACCCTGATCTCACATGCTTGGGTAAGGTGATCGGAGGCGGTATGCCGGTGGGTGCCTTTGGCGGTAAAAAAGAGATTATGGCGCACATATCGCCCCTCGGGCCGGTCTACCAAGCAGGGACGCTATCGGGCAATCCGGTTGCCATGGCCTCAGGTCTTGCGACGCTGGACATTATTTCCGAGCCCCATTTTTATGAGGACCTGTTCCGCCACACGACGCAGTTGTGCGAGGGCATGCAACAGGCGGCAGATGAGGCCGGAATCCCGTTCACGACAAACCACTTAGGGAGCATGTTTGGCTTCTTTTTCACCGAGGACAAAAAGGTAACGCAGTACCCGCAAGTTATTGGGGCAAACGTTGAACGCTTTAACCAGTTTTTCCACCTCATGCTCAACGACGGTGTTTATTTAGCGCCTGCCTCTTTCGAGGCGGGATTTATGTCCGCAGCTCACTCTGATGAGGACATAGAGAGAACTGTGGATGCTGCTAAACGCGCGTTCAAAACGCTTTAAATGAGGCCATGAGCCAAAGACCTAGAGACAGAGACAGAGACAGAGACAGATTTGTAAAGCAGAGCAGCTAACATACGAACAGCAAGAGAGAGAGTTTATGACCACAGCACGAGGCCCTTTTCCATTCACGCGCATGCGCCGCCTGCGCGCCTCGAATTTCGCCCGATCGCTGACGGCCGAGAACGCCCTTACTCCCCATGATCTCATTTACCCGATGTTTGTTTTGGAGGGCGAGAATCAGCGTGAGGCCGTTCCATCGATGCCCGGGGTAGAGCGACTGAGTATCGATTTGTTAACCGCTCGCGCGCGCGAAGCTCACGGACTAGGCATCCCTGCCATCGCCTTATTCCCGGTTGTGGGCGAGGCGAAAAAGTCCTTGGATGCGTGCGAAGCCTACTCGCCAGATGGTCTGGTACAACGAACTGTTGAGGCGTTGAAGTCGGCCCTTCCTGACCTGGGCGTGATTACCGATGTCGCGCTGGATCCCTACACGACGCATGGACAAGACGGCATCATCGATGATGACGGATATGTCCTGAACGACATCACGAAGGATGCGCTCGTGAAACAGGCGGTTAGTCATGCCAATGCCGGAGCAGACGTGGTAGCCCCTTCCGACATGATGGACGGTAGGGTCGGTGCAATTCGAAGTGCTTTGGAGTCAGAAGGCCACGTCAATACACTGATCCTATCTTATGCAGCTAAATACGCGTCCACGTATTACGGTCCGTTTCGCGACGCTGTCGGATCTTCCGGAAATCTCAAAGGTGGTGACAAAAAAACCTATCAAATGGATCCAGCAAACAGCGACGAGGCGGTTCACGAGGTCGCACTTGATCTTGCTGAAGGGGCCGATATGGTCATGATCAAGCCCGGCATGCCCTACCTAGACATCGTTAGAAGAGTCAAGACTGAACTCCAAGTCCCAACGTTCGCCTACCAAGTATCCGGTGAATTCGCGATGCATCAAGCTGCCTTTCAGAATGGCTGGTTGGCGCGCGATGCGGTCATTTTAGAAAGCCTATTGTCATTTAAACGCGCCGGTGCCGATGGCATTCTCACGTACTTTGCCATCGATGCTGCGAGACTTCTCACGCAGAAATGAGCGGCCAGAGACTGCCACAAGCCCACTATTTCCTGGTCTTGCTAGCCGCTCTTTGCACCACAGCATTTGTTCCGGCCAGTCGCGCCTGCGACTGTCTCTGGGAAGGTAGTTTTACCGAAGTCGCACCCAGTGCCGAGCTTCTGGTGGTGGGTACCGTTGCGACAAAACGCGGCAATGCCATGGATGTCGATGTTGACCTTACATTGGCTGGTCCCGATTGGATCGAAAGCCCACGTGTCTGGCTAAAAACCGGTAACTACTGTCGACCTGACCCGACCCTGTTTGCTGAAGGCGATCGTTTGATTCTCGCCCTAAAGCGGCTTAAGGCGCTACCGAATGACGGCTTTAATCCATCCACACCCAATGTCAGCTTCGGTCGACTCGGTGACTACGAGCTATCCAATTGCGGCGGCTACTGGCTCACGGTAGAGGGACTGCGAGCCTCCGGAAACCTTGTCCCTGGCATGCCTCGCTTTTCGCACGATCCAAAAATGTCACCGGTCCTTATTGGTCATATCATCGCCTTTTTAAAAGGCACCGCGAGCCTTAAGTCACTTATTGACGCCAGTATGGAAGACCCTGAGTTGGAGGAGCTAAAGAAGTCATCCAGAGGCTTCTTGAGAGGTTTACCACCCATCACTCTCGACCCTGAAACGATAGTTAAGCCCGATTGACAGGCGCCGACGCCGTATTCCTGCCGCTTATAATGGTGAGTAATTCGTCAATCATGAGCAGCGATAAACCCCAAATCAGCCTGCCGTCGTAACTGAACGCGTCCGACTCGAGCACATCGCCGCGCCAATCCCACTGATGTCGACCACGGTTTGTTTCATCGAGCAAAAAATCCAATGGTACCCACAGGGTGTCATCAACTTCGTGATTAAGATCAAAGGCCGGGGTTTCAACCATGTTGTAGACAAAAGGGGCTACCAACATCTCTGGGCGGTCTGCTCGCCAGCCCGTATTCACATCAGAGAGCTGGCAAATGAGCTGCCCGTAGACGTCTAAATCAACACCAATTTCCTCATGTGTTTCCCGCTTGGCACAGGCGATATCGCTGTCATCCGTGGCATCTCTGCGCCCCCCGGGAAAGCCCATGTGGCCCGACCAGGGATCACCCGCTCTGACCGCGCGCTGAATCATGAGAAGCTCAGGACCCCGCAGCCCCAATCGCAGTGACATCGCCACAGCAGCGCGTTTTGACGGCACGGGCTCAAGCGGTGGTGGGACAGCCGCAAGGCGCTCTATGATCTGCGTAAAATCAAGCAACAACGGGTACCTCTCTCATATTTTCTAACGGTCGATACTGCGTGACTGAAAAAGAATGAATTAATCACAACTTCAACCTAGACAGGTAATGATCCACGTTGGGCACCATGCGATACTACAACATTGGATTCGCTTATTAAGAGACTTACGCATGCCTAAGCACTTTGTTTACGCTATCGGTGCCGCCCTGGTTGATACCGAAATATCAGTATCGGACCACGATCTCGAGCAGCTCGGTATCGAGAAAGGCATGATGACCTTGGTTGACGAGGCTCGACAAGCCGAGATTACACACTACCTCGCAGACAGACTGAGCAGTGCAAATCATGCCTGCGGTGGCAGTGCCGGCAATAGCGTTATCGCTGCCTCACAATTTGGTGCCCCCGCGTATATGAGCTGTCTGGTCGCCAACGACACAGATGGCGATATTTACCTTGCTGACCTTGAGGCGTCAGGCGTTGCACACGGGTTCGATGATGAGCGTCGCGCGGGCACTACTGGCAAGTGTCTGGTACTGATTACACCGGATGCCGAACGCAGCATGAATACGTTCCTCGGCCTGTCCGAAACGCTGTCAATTACTGAGGTCAATGAGTCCGCTATCGCCGCATCGAGCTGGGTTTACTTGGAAGGTTATCTTGTGACCTCTTCCACCGGGCACGCAGCCGCGCTTAAGACCAAGGAAATAGCTGAAGCAAACAACACCAAGGTGGCGGTAAGCTTCTCAGACCCTGGGATGGTGACGTTTTTTAGGGACAACATGAATGCTATGTTAGAGGGCGGTGTCAACTTCGTTTTCTGTAACGAGATAGAAGCGCTCGAGTGGGCTCAGACGGAAGATCTCGACGACGCCGCTGTAAAACTGGCCTCGATCTGCGAGAGCTATGTCATTACTCGGGGCGCGAATGGGGCATTGCTGTACGATGGCGAGCAACGACATACCATCGCCTCGCAAAAGGTCGACGCAGTAAACACCAATGGCGCGGGTGATATGTTCGCGGGTGCGTTCTTTTACGCATTGTGGCGAGGAACAAGCATGGTAAGTGCCTGCGAATTTGCATCGAAAGCCGCAGGGGCAGTTGTTTGTCAGCCGGGCCCAAGACTAAGCTTAGCCGCCTCAGCGATGTTGAGGAATGCACACTTTGACGAATAAATCGCCAGCGCAGGGAGTTAGGAATGAGTAAGCGCGAGATAAAGCCTCAGGTAAAACAGGATCCTCTGTATCAATTTCTGCGGCACGAGGATGTTGATAGCTTCAACAAGAACCGAGAAACAATGGACGACTCGCAGCTGTCCGGTGGTGACTATCGTGGCCGCGACTTACGAAAGATGAATGCGCGCGGCTTGGACTTTTCAAGTGCCTATTTTAGAAACTGTGACCTATCAGGAATCGATTTCAGGGAAACGAATCTCGAGGGGGCAAGTCTGTTGGACGCTAAGGTCTCCGGTGTGTATTTCCCTGACGAACTGAGCCCTGAAGAAATTCGTTTATCACTCGATCATGGCACCCGACTCCGGTACCACAAGTAGGTGACACTAATGCCCCGAAGGGTTGCGACAATCGTGCGGCGGTGTTTCATCGTTCTGGCACTGCTAATGCCACTGATTTCCCAGGGTCAGAACGCACTTTCGGCATATACGCAGCAGCAGACCGAGTTTTTACCGGTTGATGCGGCTTATCAGCTCACAGTCGTAGCGGATGGCGACCGCCAGCTGTTGATGCAATGGGTCATCGCACCGGAGTACTACCTCTATCGGCATGCGTTCAAGGCCACCGTCGAGGGCGGTGAGGGCCTCATTGAAACCGACCTCATAATCCCTGACGGTCTGGCGAAAACGGACGAATTCTTTGGCGACGTTGAAGTGTATTACGGGTCGATCGACGCCACACTCAACATCGCGGCAGCGACAGAGCTCGCGCAACTCACCGTAACCTATCAGGGGTGTGCTGACGCAGGTCTTTGCTACCCACCAGAGACCAAGTCATTTCTGTGGCATATGGCCTCAGGTGAAGTCAAACCAGGTAAGCTCGAGCTGGCGCAGCCGAATAAAAAATCCAGTGCTGACATTCCTGACGATGACGAACTAGGCCTGTTGGCAGCTATGCTATTTGCCTTTTTAGGCGGCATTATCCTGAACATAATGCCCTGCGTATTTCCTATTTTGTCGCTGAAAGCGCTTAGCTTCACCCATGGCAGCGCAGATCAGCATCGGCGCGCAAGCCTGGTCTACGCGGCAGGCGTAATCGCCAGCTTTTTGGCGCTTGCCAGCCTCTTAATCGCTATTCAACAAACAGGCCGGCTCATAGGCTGGGGATTCCAGCTGCAAAACACTGGCTTCGTCATCGGGCTCGCCTACCTCTTTGCCATCATGGGGCTGAGTCTAAACGGATTGATCCACTTCGGTACGTCCATGATGAATGTGGGGCAGTCGTTAACCGAGCAGGACGGTGACGCTGGCAACTTCTTTACCGGGGTCCTTGCCGTCGTTGTGGCCAGCCCGTGCACAGCGCCTTTCATGGGCACTGCGCTCGGGTATGCGCTCACCCAGCCCATCGCGGTAGCGCTGCTGGTTTTCGCCGCGCTGGGTGCGGGAATGGCGCTACCTATGGTGATTCTTAGCCACAGCAGCGCGGCTGTCCGAGCACTGCCCAAACCGGGCCCATGGATGGATACGGCTAAAAATCTGCTCGCCTTCCCGCTGTACCTCACCGCCGTATGGCTACTGTGGGTAGCCGGCAGTCAGCAGGGTGTCAATACCATGGCATTCGCGCTAACAGGTTTGGTGCTGCTGGCACTAGCAGCTTATCTTTACGGTGAAGGTTGGCTACGAAAACTTTCTAGTGCGCTACTGGTTGCAGTCGCGCTCTTTCTGGCAGTCCCCGGTGGGGATGACGCCGGTAATAAAAATGCTCCCGGGGCGCTCAGCAACGGTCAAATCGCCTGGTCCAGCGATGTACTGAGCCAACACATTGAACGCGGCGATCCCATCTTTGTCGATGTGACAGCCGACTGGTGTATCACCTGCCTTGCAAATGAAGCAGCCGTGCTGTTCCGGCCAGAGATCGAGCAGGCTTTTGTAGACGCCGACATTCCCTACATGATTGCGGACTGGACGGACTACGATGAAGACATTGGCGTATTTGTAAAGTCGCATGGGCGCAGTGGTATACCCCTGTACGTTATGTACCCTCGCGGGCTGGGCAGCAAACCCGTCATCCTGCCGCAGCTGCTGACCCAAGATATTGTCCTCAGCGCCATTGAAAAAGCGCGCTGAAACCCCATCTAGTTAGCTCAGTGAAACCAAATTATGGGAGTGCCATCGGAGTGTTGAAGCAACTGGTTATGAGCGCGTTTCAGCTGCAGGTAATAGCGGTGGTTTGCCTATCGAGTGCAAGTGTTGTGGCTGAGACGCTAACAGTATCTGACGCCTGGGCACGCGCTACCCCACCGGGAAAACGGATGACAGCCGCTTATGCGACGCTTCAAAACAGTGGGCGTCAGCCGCTAGTCATTATTGGTGCCGCGTCGAGTATAGCTGGAGCCACCTCGATACACGAAACCCGCATCGACCGTGATCGCGCAACAATGAGTCCCGTAAAGCGACTAACGATCGAGGCCGGTGAGCGTGTAACACTGCAACCCGGTGGCCTTCACATCATGCTAATGCATCTAAAAGAAGGACTGAGCGAGGGCCAAAACATCGACATCTGTCTCGAGCTGGAGAACAATGACAGTTACTGCAGTGCGTTTGCTGTGGCAAGAAATGGTATCGCGTCGCATCATCAACACTAAGCTCAGGCCCACCGCGAAAGGAGCGGGAAGACAATGACATTTAGGGAGCGTTTTTCTGAAGTATTAACGCGGGTTCGCAGCCTCGTCCCTGGCTCGAATTCCCTCGACATTCTGCAAAGTAAAGGCGGAAGACGCGCCGTTGTCGCGACCCTATCAGCCTATTCTCTTCTAACACTGGGACTCGGTTTTTACTGGAGCATGTCACCAGATGCATTCGATGTAACGGAAAATCGCGCGCATTACCTTGAATCGACTGATAAGTCCGTAACTGGTGCTGCAACGACGGCGGCATTGCTCGAAGTAACTCGCTTGCTTCTCGAAAAGCCCGGTGGCTACATCAGCAATGACATTACACCCCCTGGCGCCTTCATGGACAATATGCCGAGCTGGGAATACGGTGTGCTCATTCAGTCTCGCGACCTAGCTCGAGCGTTGCGCGAGGTCCTGAGTCGATCGCAATCGCAGTCGCAAGAAGATGTCGATCTCACGCTCGCAGAGCCAAGAATCAATTTCCAGAACTCGAGTTGGGCGCTACCGGCCACGGAGTCAGAATACGGCGATGCGCGCAGATATCTGAAGGCCTATCTCAATAGACTGCCGAAGCAAGGTGAGGAGTCAGCGCAGTTTTATGCCCGAGCCGACAACCTCAGCTTTTGGCTGGGTATGGTGGAAAAGCGACTAGGCAGTTTGTCGCAGCGACTATCAGCCAGCGTTGGGCAACGGCGAATCAATACGGATCTCGCAGGTGACAGTGCCGCGACGCAATCCACACTAGAAACGGATGAGTTCTTGGTGAAAACGCCCTGGGACAAAATCGACAATGTGTACTACGAGTCTCGCGGTGCGGCCTATGCGCTGATTCATTTTCTAAAGGCGGCAGAGGTCGACTTTGCCGACGTGCTCGAAAAGAAAAACGCCACCGTCAGTCTTAGACAAATTATTAGAGAGCTCGAAGCCACTCAGCAAACCGTCTGGAGTCCCGTGATTCTTAACGGCTCAGGTTTTGGTATCTGGGCAAATCACTCGTTAGTGATGGCAAGTTATCTATCACGCGCCAATGCGGCGTTAATTGACCTTCGCGAACTTCTCGTACAAGGCTAGTGAGGTTTTTGGCCGACCAACAGAATCCAGCCGTCTCGCGAATTACTAGTCCGTAATCCCACCTCACGATAGCGCTCAATCAACTGAGGCGCCTGCGCTTCTAGAACTCCGGTCAGCAACAAGCGACCACCTGGTAAGGTTAGACCGATCAAGCGGTCGGCGAGTTCAATTAACGGACCGGCAAGGATGTTTGCAACTGTTATGTCCGCGCTGGCGCACCGATCAGCTAACTGGTCATCGTCGGGTAAGACCACCTCAAACCTGTCGGCGCCAATCGCGTTGCGCTGCGCATTGTCACGACTTGCGGTGATCGCCTGGGGGTCGTTATCGACCCCCAAAGCACTGCTCGCGCCAAGCTTCAGTGCTGCAATCGCTAAAATGCCAGATCCACACCCAAAGTCGATAATGCGTTCACCACCCTCAATCATCTCGTCGAGGGCGCCAAGACACATAGCAGTGGTTGCATGAGTGCCGGTTCCGAAAGCAAGTCCGGGATCTAGCATCACATTGACCGCGGCTTTATCTACGGGCGGTATCCAGCTAGGACAAATCCATAGCCGAGGACCCATCTGAAGCGGTGCGAAATCGTCCATACAGACTCGCTCCCAGTCGCGATCATCAAAGGCCGAGATCGCACTTTTAGAATCGGGGGCGAGCAAGGGCTGAGGCAGTGCAGCTTTTATTGGAGCCAGATCAACATCACCCGCAAACAGCGCTGTAACCTGCACATTTTGCCACATAGGGGTCTCGCCCGGACCGGGCTCGAGCAACGGCTCGTCGGCATTGTCCTCGAGTGAGACAGCCAGCGCCCCCCGCTCAAAGAGCCATTCTTCTAAAGGTTCGACCAGCTGGGCATGTGTTTCGACAACCCATTCTTGCCAGTCGCTCAAGCTCAATGCTCGTGTTCCAGCTTACTCTCTAAGTAGTGGATACTGACCCCACCCGCCACAAAAGAGGAGTCGACAACCAACTCACGGTGTAAGGCTGCATTGGTTCGGATGCCGTCGACAACAAGCTCATCTAGGGCCTGACGCATTTTTTTCAAAGCAATGTCGCGTGAATCACCGTGCGTGATTAATTTGCCGATCAAACTGTCGTAATGGGGAGGTACCGCGTAGCCGCTGTAAATATGCGAATCGACTCGAACCCCATGACCGCCGGGCGCATGGAACGTTTTAATGGTGCCCGGTGAAGGCATGAATGTGCGAGGGTCTTCCGCGTTGATACGACATTCAATCGCATGGCCATTAAAGGTGATGTCACTTTGTTTGACTGAAAGGGGATGACCTCCAGCAATTAATAACTGCTCTTTAACGATATCGATCCCCGTGATCATCTCGGTAACCGGGTGCTCAACCTGAACGCGTGTATTCATCTCGATAAAGAAGAAGCGCCCGTCCTCATAAAGAAACTCAAATGTGCCTGCGCCCGTGTAGCCAATGTCAATGCAGGCCTGCACACAGGCAGCACCCACCTCGTCGCGCAGTTCCTGCGGAATCCCAGGCGCCGGGGCTTCTTCAATGACCTTTTGATGTCGGCGCTGAAGCGAGCAATCGCGATCACCCAGGTGAACTGCATTGCCCTGGCCATCGGCCAATATCTGAATCTCAACGTGACGCGGTCGCTGTAAAAACTTCTCCATATAAACAACGGGAGACCCGAAAGCCGCTGCGGCTTCAGACTGAGTCACCTCAATCGACGAAAGTAGCACCTCCTCGTTATGTACAACGCGCATGCCACGGCCACCGCCGCCGGCTGCCGCCTTAACAATGACCGGGTAGCCGATATCGCGAGCGATGCGCAATACTTCATCGGGATTATCGGGCAACGCGCCGTCGGAACCGGGCACCGTAGGTACGCCTGACTTTCGCATTTGGTACTTTGCAGAGACTTTGTCACCCATTAATCGAATAGTCTCAGACCGGGGTCCAATGAACTTAAAACCGCTGCGCTCCACCTGCTCTGCAAAATCGGCGTTTTCTGACAAGAAGCCGTAGCCAGGATGGATGCCATCAGCACCGGTGACTTCAGCCGCAGTTAAAATAGCGTGGGCTTGCAGATAGCTTTGGGTGGATTGCGCAGGTCCAATACAGACTGCCTCATCGGCGAGTCGGACGTGCTTTAGCGTGCTGTCGGCAGTCGAGTGGACGGCGACAGTCGGAATATCCAATTCACGACAGGCACGCAAGATTCGCAGCGCAATCTCACCGCGGTTCGCAATGAGTACCTTTTTTAACATGGGCGTTAGTCCTTAAGCGAGGTGTGTGCGCTTATTCAACAGTGATCAAGGGCTGGTCAAACTCGACGGGCTCACCATTTTGCGCGTGAATCGCGGTGACGGTACCCGCACGATCCGTTTCAATCTGGTTCATCATTTTCATCGCCTCGACGATGCAGAGTACGTCACCGACGCGAACGGTCTGACCGACTTCAACAAATACCGCTGCTTCAGGACTTGGTGATCGGTAAAACGTTCCCACCATAGGCGACTTAACCGCATTGGCGGAACTGGGCGCAGCAGGTTCGGGCGCTGCGGCGACCGGTGCGGCTGGCGCTATCGGTGTTGGCATAGCTGGCGCTACTGCAACAGGCGGTGCCATGGCCACGGGTGCGCCCGTATTTCGACTGATCCTCACCGACTCTTCGCCCTCTTTGATCTCTATTTCATCAACGCTGGAGGCTTCTAATAGCTCAATTAATTTTTTTACTTTTCGAATATCCATAAGGTTACCTTTCTGATCTCTTGTTGTTACTTATCTCAGTGATTTCGGTTCAATAATCAGTGTTTTCGGTTCAATCAATGTCGGTTCAATAATCAGTGGTTGTGGTTCAATCAATTGCGTTTCAATAATCAATGGCGGTTCAATAAAAAGTGCAGTGCATGGTCATAGCCGACGCTTCCGAGCCCCGAGATAACACCAATCGCCAAATCGGAGAAAAAGCTGTGGTGCCTAAAGGGTTCACGCGCATAGACGTTGGAGAGATGGACCTCTACAAATGGAATCGCAACACCCGCAAGCGCATCACGAAGCGACACACTCGTATGCGTTAGACCTGCCGGATTAATAATAATCGCCTGCGTTTCCGCTCTCGCTGCATGGACTTTATCAATCAGCGCCGCTTCTGAATTACTCTGGAAACTCTCCAGTGACCGCCCAGCGGTAGTCGCAATCGCAGCCAGTCGCGTATCGATCGACACCAAATCTTCGCTGCCGTACACATCGGGCTCTCGCGTTCCCAACAAATTCAAGTTCGGGCCGTGTAATACTAAAATGTCAGCCATCAGTTGCCGCTCGAACAAATAAAACTGTTCGAAGTCTCTATCAGCACTCAAGTGCTGTCTACTGATTTCGCAAAAAGCCAGTCATTGTGTGCTTTTTTAACGAAGATAGGCTCTTTTTAAGGTCTTTAAAGTGTCTTCCTGGAGCTTCTTATACAAGCTCAATCCGCGATACGTCTGGAGGATTTGGCGTGCCATGCCAAAACTACCAAAACACGAGGCTTCAACACTGGGGACGGCTTCTTTAAACTATGCCACTCACACTCGTTAGCGCGTTCCACATGCAGCTTGGCTCATTTTCTAAGGTGACACCGGTTTTTCTGGCGCCCATGGCAGGCGTCACAGACTTACCCATGCGCCAACTTGCCATTCGCTGCGGCGCCGACATAGCCGTAGGAGAAATGCTAAGTGCCGATGCATCACTTGCCGGCTCTCGAAAGTCTCAATCACGCACTCAGCACAGTAGGGATGCTGGATTACGGGTGGTGCAACTTGTTGGCAATGACCCAGTCACCTTAGCCAATGCAGCCCGCTATAACGCCAACTGCGGTGCCGAAGTCATTGACATCAACATGGGCTGCCCAGCTAAAAAGGTCTGTAAAAAAGCGGCAGGCTCTGCACTGCTAGCTGACCCTGCGCTGGTCCAAACCATATTAAAGGCAGTGACCCATGCTGTGTCCGTGCCGGTTACACTAAAAATACGAACGGGACTCTCAAGCGACTGTCGCAATGGTGTAGAGATTGCGGAGATTGCCCAGCGAGCCGGTGTCGCTATGCTCACTGTTCACGGACGAACGCGAGCAGATAAGTTCAGTGGAGCGGTTGAATACGACACGATTCGGAACATCGTGTCAGCAGTGGATATCCCAGTCATTGCCAATGGCGATATTACATCCGCCGTGAAAGCCCGGCAGGTGCTGGACTTTACAAAGGCCGCAGGTGTTATGGTCGGTAGAGCAGCTCAGGGAAGACTGTGGCTACCCGGCGCTATAGCTAGGGCGCTGCAAGGTGGCGACTATCGGGTGCCGGATATAGCTGATCGCTTCGCAATTATGCGGGAGCATCTCCAATCTTTGCATGGTTTTCATGGCGAAACTATGGGACATAAAATTGCGCGGAAGCACGCGGGGTGGTTCTTTGAGACAGAACTCGGTGAGCAATATGCTCGCTTCAAGCGCGAATTCAATGCGCTATCCTGTCAAGATGCTCAGACTCACTTCATCGAGACAAAACAAGCTGAAATCGTGGACTTAATGCTGCGCTCAGAACGCAACACCCAGTGGGGGACGCTAGCGGCATGAGTGACAACACACAGGGTGCTCTCAAAGTCGCAGCTGAGGACGCTATTCGTCAGTTCATCGCGATTTTAGATGGCGAAGATACGACCGATTTTTATGAACTCGTGCTCGCGGAAGTCGAAGAGCCCCTTCTACGCGTAGTCATGGAGTACACAGGCAATAACCAGAGTCGTGCTGCTGCCATGCTGGGGCTGAACCGAGGCACACTCAGAAAAAAACTACGTCAATATAAACTTCTTTAACAAAAAGGTATCCCCATGAGCGAGGCGAGAATCGCCCCAATACAACGCGCGTTAATCAGTGTTTCAGACAAAACGGGGGTTGTGGCTTTTGCAAAAGCACTGGCTGAAAACGGCGTGACCATACTGTCAACTGGTGGCACCTGCCGACTGCTGATGTCAGAGGGCATTGCGGTCACCGAAGTGTCTGATCACACCGGCTTCCCAGAGATGATGGATGGTCGAGTCAAAACACTGCATCCCAAAATCCACGGCGGTATTTTAGGGCGTCGTGGCACCGACGATGCGGTCATGTCGGATAACGATATTGACGGTATCGATCTTGTTGTGGTGAATCTCTACCCCTTCGAGTCAACGGTGGCGAATCCGGATTGTTCGCTCGGTGATGCCATTGAAAATATCGATATCGGAGGACCAACAATGGTCCGTGCAGCGGCGAAAAACCATCGGGATGTCGCCATCGTGGTCGATAATAGCGACTTCCCGCGGGTACTCTCCCAGCTCTCCGCGCACGGTGGTACCACCGATGAATTGCGGTTCGATCTCGCAGTAAAGGCCTTTGAGCACACCGCTGGCTACGACGGCGCCATTGCCAATTACCTCGGCCGGCGAGTCGATGCGGGTGAGCCGAGCGCCTTCCCGCGCACGGCAAACTTTCAGTTCGAGCGAAGTTCAGTCATGCGCTACGGTGAGAATCCTCATCAAAGTGCGGCATTTTATGTAGATCGCAAGGCCAGTGAGGCGGGGGTAGGATCCGCTGTTCTGCATCAGGGAAAACCTTTGAGCTACAATAATGTTGCAGATGCAGACGCTGCAATTGAGTGCGTTAAATCATTTGATGCGCCGGCGTGTGTCATTGTGAAGCATGCCAACCCCTGTGGCGTAGCAGTGGCGCCCACTCTTCTCGAAGCCTATCGCCTAGCCTTTGAAACGGATACCGAATCAGCCTTTGGTGGCATTATTGCCTTTAACCGCGAACTGGACGCCGAAACCTTATCTTCCATTATCGAATCTCAGTTTGTTGAAGTGATCACGGCACCAGCCATTGCCGAAAGTGCGTTGGAAGCCGTTGCAGCCAAACCCAATGTACGGGTTTTATCCACCGGCTATTGGGGTGACAGAAGCGCCGCCTGGGACTTGAAGAAAGTTAACGGTGGCCTACTTATACAAGATCGAGATGATCATGTTCTGTTACCGAAAGACGTCAGCGTGGTATCCGACCGCGCGCCGACTGAGCAAGAGATGGGCGATCTATTATTTGCCTGGCGAGTTGCGAAATTTGTGAAATCCAATGCCATTGTTTACGCCTCTCACCAGCGGACTATTGGCGTGGGAGCAGGTCAAATGTCCCGTGTCAATTCAGCCCGAATAGCCGCCATTAAGGCCGAGCACGCGGGTCTTGATGTTGCCGGTGCGGTCATGGCATCTGATGCCTTTTTCCCGTTTCGCGACGGCATCGATAATGCCGCCGAGAGGGGAATTCGGGCAGTGATTCAGCCCGGCGGATCTATAAGAGACGAGGATGTGATCGCAGCGGCGAACGAGGCTGGGATGGCCATGGTATTCACCGGCGTACGGCACTTTAGACACTAACAGACACTAACAGGCACTGACCATGAATGTACTGATGATTGGCGGCGGTGGCCGCGAACATGCTCTGGCATGGAAACTCGCCCAGTCGAAGGCAGTGCAGACGGTTTTTGTCGCACCGGGCAATGCGGGGACGGCTGCTGAGCCAAAGTGTCAGAACGTGGATATCAACCCAACTGATTTTGCTTCTTTATCGTCATTCGCCGAACACAACGATTGCCAACTCACCGTAGTTGGGCCTGAAGCGCCACTGGTTGACGGCATTGTTGATCACTTTGATCAACTGGGACTGAAATGCTTTGGCCCAAGCGCCGCCGCAGCTCAACTAGAGGGATCAAAAGCGTTTACAAAGGACTTCTTGGCACGGCACGATATTCCCACAGGTGCCTACGCCACCTTTGTAGAGGCTGAGGCAGCTTGCGACTATATTCGGCGTCAGGGCGCACCCATTGTGGTTAAAGCCGATGGACTAGCCGCGGGCAAAGGCGTCATTGTCGCAATGACCATCGAGCAGGCCGAGGCGGCAGCGAGAGACATGTTGTCAGGCAATGCCTTCGGAGAAGCGGGTGCTCGCGTCGTCATCGAGGAGTTCTTATCAGGCGAGGAAGCCAGCTTTATCGTCATGGTTGATGGCACTGACGTGCAGACGATGGCGACATCGCAAGATCATAAGCGCGTTGGCGAGGGTGACTCGGGTCCAAACACGGGGGGTATGGGTGCGTATTCCCCAGCTCCCGTAGTGACGCCCGCCATCCATCAGCGCGTGATTGAGGAGATCATCACACCAACCGTGGAGGGTATGCTTCAGGATGGCAATCGGTATCGTGGTTTTCTCTATGCGGGCCTGATGATCGACGACACTGGAGCACCCAAGGTCATCGAATTTAACTGCCGCTTTGGCGATCCGGAAACACAGCCGATTATGATGCGTTTGGAGTCAGATCTCGTTCAGCACTGCCTCGCAGCCTGCTCCGGTTCGCTCGGGAACGAGTCTGTGCTGTGGAGTCAAGATGCCACTATCGGCGTCGTGCTTGCATCCGAGCATTACCCAGAGTCGAGCCCTACTGGTCTGCCGATTGCAGGCTTAGACGCCGGCTCCGAGTCGGTAAAGGTTTTTCACGCAGGCACCCGCACTGAGGCCGGCAGCGTCGTAACATCTGGAGGTCGCGTTCTGTGTGTTACAGCCAAAGCGCCCTCGTTGTCAGAGGCTGCTAAACTCGCCTACTCAGCCGCATCCAACATCAGCTGGCAGGGCATGAAATTTCGCAGCGATATTGGTTGGCGAGCACTAGAGCGCTAAGCTCAGAGCAAAGAGAAGGTACTAACGTCATGCAAAGACAACTGACACGAATGGACCACGTCCTTTCGACGATCGACACCGCCATGCGAGAGTTAAGCCAGCGGACAAGCGCCATGTCTGGTGAACGTCCGTCTCCCGCGGCAGGCCACAAGGATGCTGAGCTGAACGACTCAGAGCGCAAACATGCTGGTGGTTTGATGCGAATCAACCACACGGGCGAGGTGTGCGCGCAGGCCCTGTATCGAGGACAAGCCCTAGTCGCTAAGTCTGAAAAAACACGTGAGGCACTGCTGCAGGCAGCGCAAGAAGAGAAGGATCACCTAGACTGGTGTGAGGAGCGAATCGATGAGCTAGGCGCCCACACAAGCCGCCTCAACCCACTATTTTTTGCCAGTTCTTACATTTTAGGCGCCATCACCGGGACGATTGGTGACAAGGTCAGCCTCGGCTTTGTTCACGCAACCGAGGAAGGTGTCGCCGCGCACCTCAAAGAACACTTACAGAAGTTGCCTGCCGACGATCGAAAATCGCAATTGGTTCTGCAACAGATGCTGGTCGAAGAGGAACGACATGGCGAGCACGCGCTTGAACACGGCGGAGAGGAGTTTCCGAGGGGAATCAAGCGAGTCATGCGAGCCAGCAGTCAACTCATGACAAAGACAACCTATTGGTTATAAAAAGAAGTGGAAAAAAACAGAAGCGGTTATACAACAGAAGGCAACGCGAAGTAGTTAAGAGCCGTCAGTGACTTATCGTCTCGTGAGAATGTGTCACCTTAACGCCACCCGTCGCGAGCATAATTGACGCCGAGCAATACTTTTCTGCTGACAGCTGAACGGCTCGCGCAACTTGATTGTCTTTGATTCCATCGCCCTCTACGACAAAGTGCAGGTTGATCGCTGTAAACACGGCAGGCGTGCCGTCAGCACGCTCCGCCTGAAGTTCGACGCGACAATCGGTAATGACTTGCCGTGACTTTTTGAGCATTGTCAGAACATCGAATAAGGCGCACCCACCGGTGCCAAGTAGCAACATCTCCATGGGTCGCAAACCGTGGTTTTTCCCACCAAGCTCCGGAGGACCGTCCATCACCACACTGTGGCCTGAGCCAGACTCACCGAGCGTCATCACACCATCCACCCATTTCACTGTGCCATGCATCATTATCCCTCGTTCTGTTTCACTACTGTGGCCCACGACGCTAGAGTTGGCAGCGCGTAAGATGTGCCGCTATGCTACTGTAACTTCGCGCGCAATCACATAAATGGCCCGATCGATGAACTACTTAGTAAGCAAGCGTATTCCCAATGCTGAAGCATTTCTCGAGCATTGTGAGCGTGTCTCGATGAAATCGAGGGCCATTGTTTTTCGGCAGGGCGAGCCGAGCCAGGAGCTTTATTTGATCCTCGACGGCTCCGTATCGGTCATTGTTGATGACATTGAAGATCCCGAGCAGGAGATGGTCGTCAGCTACCTCAACCCCGGAGAGTTCTTTGGTGAAATGGGGCTCTTTGGCGAGGAGCACCGTACCGCTAATTTGGTCACGAGGACACCCTGTGAGTTTGGGCGCATCAGTTATGAAAAGTTTCATACGATTCGTCAGCAGTACCCTGACGTGCTTTACGCACTGACAACGCAGATTGGCCAGCGCCTTAAAAATACAACGAGAAAACTCGCCGACCTCACTTTTATTGACGTCTACGGCCGCATTCACCGCTCGCTGATTCAATTGACCAGCCTTCCTGAAGCCATGACACATCCAGACGGAATGCAAATCCGCGTAACGCGCCAAGAGCTTGGTAAGCTCGTCGGCTGTTCCCGCGAAATGGCCGGCCGAGTGCTCAAAATGCTGGAAGGTGATGGCTATATCACAGTCGCTGGAAAGACTATCGTCGTGCTCAGGGAGCCCGTCAACATTGCCTCTTCAGTCATTAACTCTTAGCACCCGCGACCATTTGGGCAAGCGCATCGCCGGGTGAGGGTTGCCGCATAAAAGACTCGCCAATCAGAAACGTCGATACGCCCTGTCCCAACATCAGCTTCATATCCTCCGATGTATGCAGACCACTCTCTGTGACCACCTCGACACCCTCGGGCACACTAGCCAAGAGATCGAGCGTCGTAGTTAAGCTGGTGTCAAAGGTGTGCAAATCGCGGTTATTGATCCCGACAAGATCAAGATCCAAGACAAGCGCCCTATCGAGCTCGGCACGATCGTGAACCTCCACTAACACATCGAGTTGCGCAATACGGGCCTCAGCAAACAGATCGGACAGTTGTTTATCATCAAGACAGGCGACGATCAGTAAAATGGCATCGGCACCAAGGGCTCGTGACTCCCAGATCTGATAACTTTCCAAGGTAAAGTCTTTGCGAATAGCGGGCAGGTGACTCGCTGCCCGAGCCGCCTGCAAATACTCATCACTACCCTGAAAAAAATCGATATCGGTCAGGACAGAGAGACAGGCAGCGCCACCCAACTCATAACTTTTCGCTATTGACGCTGGGTCAAAATCGTCTCGAATAACCCCTTTACTGGGGCTCGCCTTTTTGATTTCAGCAATAACTGCGGGACTGCCCGAACGCACCCGTTGCTGCAACGCAGCAATAAATCCGCGAGGTGCACTCTGCGCTTCAGCTCGAGCTATCAACTCAGCAACCGTCGTCTGTCGCTTGCGCTCAGCGATTTCCTCTCGCTTGCGATCGCAAATACGTCTTAGTACGGTCGGTGTGGTAGTCGACATTATGCGTCTCCCATGGTCTGAGTTTTCGCTGCAAAACCGTTGAGACGCTGCAGAGCCTTGCCTGAGCGGATGGCCTCATATGCTAAAGCGATTCCCTCTGATAATGAATTTGCTTGGCCTCCAACGTACAAACCTGCCCCAGCGTTCATTGCGATGATAGAGCGCGCTTTGTCTGCTCGAGGGGTATCGACACCACCCAAGGCGGCACGAATCAGGGCGGCCGAATCATCGGCATTGGCCACGGACAAATCCTCGACCGAGTCGTGGGCATGACCGTACTCTTGAGGATCAATCTGATACTCAACTAACTCGCCATCGACGAGCTCGCAAACCTGCGTCTTCGCACTGATCGATATTTCATCCAAGCCATCTTCTCCATGAACGACCATAACGTGCTCGCTACCCAAATCACGCAGTGCGGCCGCCATCACCTTGCATAATGAGGCTGAAAAGACACCCAGCACCTGTCGGCGTGCACCGGCCGGGTTAGTCAGTGGGCCCAGAATATTGAAAATAGTTCGTACAGCCAGTTGTTGGCGCGGCCCGATGGCGTGCTTCATTGCGCTGTGGTGCATGGGTGCGAACATGAAGCCAACACCCAGCGCATCAATGCAGTCGGCAATTGCATCGGGGGTGACGGCTAAATTGACGCCAAGCGCCGACAGTACATCAGATGATCCGGAGGAGCTCGAGACTGATCGATTGCCATGCTTGGCAATTCGACCGCCTGCCGCTGCAACGACGAATGTGGCCGCGGTAGATACGTTAAATAAGTTGGCGCCATCACCACCGGTGCCAGCTAGGTCAATCAGTCCGTCAGTGCCAATCGGGACGGGGGTCGCCAGGGCGCGCATGACAGCTGCAGCACCGACAATTTCGTCGATAGTCTCCCCCTTCATCCGAAGACCGACTAGCAAGCCGCCAATTTGTGCCTCGGTTGCCTCGCCCTGCATAACCGTTCGGATGACGGATTCCATATCGCTGCGCAATAAGGACTGGCCACTAACAACGCGCGCGATTGCCGTTTGAATATCCATTGAAAGACCTCAGCCCGCTTGCTGTAAAAAGTTTTGCAGCATGGCGTGCCCATGCTCAGTGAGAATCGACTCGGGGTGAAACTGGACACCCTCTACCGCGAGCGTCTTGTGACGAAGGCCCATGATGACATCTATTTCTCCATCAGCACCAACCGTCCAAGCAGTGACCTCTAAACACTCGGGTAAGGTCTTTGGGTCAACGACCAGCGAGTGGTATCGGGTGGCCGTAAATGGCGAGGGCAGGCCAGCGAATACACCCTGCCCCCTATGATGAACATCACTGGTCTTGCCGTGCATTACTTCCGGCGCACGAATAATATCGCCACCATAGGCCGCACCAATGCTTTGCATACCCAAGCAGATACCAAATATCGGTATCTCACCCGCAAATTGCGTTATCGCGGCAATCGACACGCCAGCCTCAGTTGGCGAGCAAGGCCCAGGTGATATACACAATAATTCAGGCTTGAACCCTGCGATCTCGTCAGTCGTAATGTCATCATTGCGATGCACGGCAACCGATGCGTCAAGCTCCCACAGGTACTGCACGACGTTCCAAGTGAATGAATCGTAATTGTCGATCATCAATACATTAGGCGCACTCATTGGCTTAACTCGCCTCCACCATCGCAGCTGCTCTCAGCACGGCTCTTGCTTTATTCAGAGTTTCCTCCCACTCGGATGCTGGTATCGAGTCGGCAACGACGCCAGCACCGGCTTGCACAATGAGTGTGTCATCTTTGACTATTGCCGTACGAATGGCGATGGCCGTATCCATATCCCCAGACCACGCTAAATAGCCGACGGCACCGCCATAGACGCCACGCTTCACAGGCTCAAGCTCATCAATAATTTCCATTGCCCTAATTTTCGGCGCTCCGCTCAGTGTTCCGGCCGGTAGTGTGGCTCGCAATGCATCGATAGCGGTCACATTATCCCGCGACTCGCCTGTCACATTTGAGACGATGTGCATGACGTGAGAGTACTTCTCGATAACCATCTTATCGGTCAATTGAACGGTGCCTGGTGCCGCAACTCGCCCGACATCATTACGACCCAAGTCTATCAACATCAGATGTTCCGCTCGCTCCTTCTCATCCGAAAGCAGCGTGGCAGCGAGGGCCGCATCCTCCTCCTCAGTTGCACCCCTGCGTATGGTGCCCGCGATCGGTCTTACCGTGATTTGACCTCGCTCTGCACGAACTAAAATCTCAGGCGAACTGCCAACAACATGAAACTCATCAAGATCGAGATAATACAAATACGGCGACGGGTTTAAGTGACGAAGTGCTCTATATAAATTCACGGGGTCTGCAGTGAATGGCAACGACATCCTTTGCGAGACGACAACCTGCATGACATCGCCGTCGAGAATGTAATCCTTAACACGCGTCACCCAAGACTCAAATGTCGCTTGATCGGTTTCGAATGTCACCCGAGACTCAATGTCTGTCGTGTCTGTTGAGCTAAGCTCAAATCGCGTCAGGGGTGCCATGGGCTCATGCAATTGCCCCTCTAACTCCGCAAGCCGCTGAGTTGCCTGATCAAATGCATGTTGATCGGAGGCATCTGCACTCACAATCAAGGTAAGCGTGCCGCGAAGGTTGTCAAAGACCACCACCTCTTCAGCCAGCATCAGCAAAATATCAGGCGACTCCAATGTGTCTCGATTGGCAGATTTGGCTAATTTAGGCTCTACATAACGAACCGTGTCATAAGCAAAGTAGCCGACCCATCCGCCATGAAAGACAGGTAACGTCTCTAGCGGTGCGCTCGATGCAGATCCATGTAACTGCTCAATTTCGGCCAGCGGATCGTCAACTTCGTAACGTTCAGAAAGTCTGTCGCCTGTAAAGCGCTCGATAATGTGGCCTCGGACTTCAAGACGCTCAGTAGCTGGCAGTCCAACAATGGAATAGCGACTCCATTTTTCTCCGCCCTCAACTGACTCAAATAGGAATGAATACGGTGATTGACATAGCTTTGTATAGGTCGAGAGCGGCGTCTCGGTATCTGCCAAAAGCGTGCGCGTGAGGGGAATGCGAGAATACCCCCGCCCCACCAGCGCATCGAATTCAGCGCGACTCAATGTCATTGCGATTTAACCTGTGCCAACTCGTTGCGCATGTTACGGATGACGTCTGCATAGTCTGGCTTTCCAAATATCGCAGAGCCAGCAACGAACGTATCGGCACCGGCCTCTGCCGCCGCCCTGATGTTAGCCGGACCAATGCCGCCATCGACCTCGAGGCGAATATCGAGTCCGGATTGATCAATCAGTAAACGTGCCTCGTGTAACTTATCTAACGTAGAGGGGATAAACGATTGTCCGCCATAACCAGGATTGACTGACATCAGCAAAATCATATCCACTTTATCGAGCACATACTGGAGCGCATCAAGGCTGGATGCCGGGTTGAATACCAGGCCTGATTTGCAGCCTGCGTCACGGATCAACTGAAGCGTTCTATCGACGTGTGTTGACGCATCGGGGTGGAAGGTAATGTACGAGGCGCCGGCATCAGCAAACATGCCGACCAATGCATCGACAGGCTTGACCATAAGATGAACGTCAATGGGCGCTGTAATGCCGTAATTCCGAAGGGCGCTGCAGACCATGGGTCCGACTGATAAATTCGGCACATAGTGATTGTCCATGACATCGAAATGCACGATGTCGGCACCAGCGGCCAGCACGGCCTCGACGTCCTCGCCCAAGCGGGCGAAATCCGCAGCCAAAATAGAGGGTGCGATCAGGTAATCACGCATATCAGTGTCCGATGATGTAAAAGTGCGTAGTGTAAAGCGCGGCGACCAAAGCCACCAGTCGAGAGGACATTAGTCAGCGGCGCGCGACAGCCGTGCTTCAAGAACTGACAGACGATGCGGCGTTCCTACATCTGACCAATGCCCATGCCACAGCTCGCCTGATACTCGTCCGGACGCGATCGCGAGATCCAGCAGTGGCTTCAGGGGCACAATCCCTGCAGGCGCGCTAGCGAACAACTCGCGGCGCACGACCGACAAACCGGCAAAGGTCGCCCTAGGAGCACCGTTCGCAGCAAGTCGTCCATGGCTGATTGGGAAATCGCCAGCGGGATGTTGTGAAGGATTCGGGACCATAATCAAGTGTGCCAGGTCGTCTCCTAATTCAACTGCACACAACCGAGATAGTGGGTAGTCGGTAAACACATCACCATTGACGACAATAAACGGGGCGTCATCCAGTAACGGTAATGCCCTTATGATGCCGCCACCCGTTTCGAGAGGACTGTCCTCCAGCGATATGTGTATGCGACAGCCCCAGCGACTGCCATCGCCACAAAAATCGACTATCTGGGCCGCCAGGTATGACGCGTTAATTACCAGCTTAGTAATGCCTGCCGCAACGAGCGCCTCAATGTGATGCTCCAGAAGCGGCCGTCCAGCAACCTCAATCAGTGGCTTAGGCTTCGTATCGGTCAGTGGTCGCATACGACGACCCTCACCCGCAGCCAGAATCATTGCCTGCCTCATGATCCGGCGTACCAATTTTGACGAGAGGCGGTGGGCATCACTTCCTTTTCGAACCAATCCCAAAATAGCAACAATTCTGGGAAGTCGTCCCCCCACTCGATACACGCCTCGCGAATATAGCCAATAACAACTGGAATATCCCTCATGTAACCCGGCTTATCATCGCGCAGCCAGAGCCTTGAAAAGACACCTAAAATTTTGACATGGCGCTGCAGCCCTATCAGATCAAACCACTGAATGAACTGGGCCCAGGAGTCCGAGGGCAACTGTCCCGTTTCGGTTAAGAGCCGCCAGTAATGCGCAAGCCATTCCAGTTGCCTACCACGCGGCCACACAACATAAACATCCTTCAGCAAGGATGCAGCGTCGTAACACACCGGTCCAATAATCGCGTCCTGGAAGTCGATGAGTGTCGGTGTCAGCTTGTCACTGCTCATCATCAAATTTCGGCTGTGATAATCCCTGTGGACCAGTACCTGGGGCTGGGCATGCGCGGCGTCAATCAGGCGCTCACTGAACGCTCCAAACAAAGCAACCGCTTGCTTATCGAGATCAAGCCGCAGGACCTTACTAAAAAACCAATCGGGACATACATCGAGCTCGCGCTTTAACTCGGTGTAGTCGTAGCGCGGTAAGACGTGGTCCGCCGATCTAATGACTTGAAGACTCGCTAGAACGCTGAGTGCGCCGTGATACAAGCTATCAACCTCGACTGCCTTTGGGGTGTTTTCCAAGGCCTGCCAGAAGGTGATGTCGCCCAAATCTTCCAGGAGGAAGTAACCGCGACGCATATCGGCGCGCGGCAGACCCGGTACGGGAATGGCCTTACTCTCCAACAGGCGCTGCACTAAGACAAACCGCTCGTTATTCTCGGTGGCGGGTGACAGCATCAATATGTGTGTCTGAAGATCAGCCGTCGTAATACGATAGAACTTCCGAGGACTGGCATCACCGGCAATAAGCTCTGATACGAGAGATTCCGTTGAACACCTAAGTATGTCAGCTAACCACGCCAACCCCTCTCGATGTTCGTCTGAATTCATTGCCACTCCTTGCGCCTACGATAAATCCGCAGCATTGCCAAAAAAACTCGAAACCAAGTAAACCTCCAGCACGTTACACTACGGTCCATCATAATAACCTGAACCTGGCGCCGAAACGCTTGTGCACGCCTCTTTGACAAACCAAATATACCCTCTGCTAATTGCCCGCATGCTGATTATCGCGCTCATTTTGATCGCAACGGTGACCGGGGCTATTGCAGATGACCTCATCGATGAAACAGCTATTCAAGCACGGATAAACTGGGTGCCACTGGCCCTTGTTCGCGAGGATGATCGCGACGAACGATGCATAAAGTGCGGCGGTCGCTACCAAGATCCGCTAGTCAACGTGGACCGCTCTGTACCCCCAGCGCAATTCGATCTCGAAGTAACGGCTGGCGATACTGATATTACGGATGAGACTCTTTATTTCTCAGATAATGTCACTGTATCCCAAGGCTACAGAACGTTGAAGGCGCAGGAAGTCAGCATCGACCGGATAGAGCAAACCGTCGTAGCACAGGGGCCCATCGAGTTTCGGGAGCCCGGTATCGTCATGTATGGCGACACCATGAACTACGACAGTCTAGGTGAGCGCGCGCTACTCGCAAATGCTGAATTTGCGATGTACGACCAGCAGCTGTACGGCGTTGCAGATGCGATTGCGCGAGACGCTAATGGGTCCTTGGAAATCGAAGACGGCAGCCTGACGTTTTGCTCGCCGATCGAGCCAAGCTGGGTAGTAACGGCAGAAAATCTTCGCGTCGACTCGACCACTCGTATCGGTGAGGCCTGGGGCGCGCGGATCGATGTTAAAGGGGTACCTATTGCTTATCTCCCCTGGATACAATTTCCACTGGACGACCAGCGCAAAACCGGCTTGCTATTTCCCGATGTCAGTAGCGACACTCGCGGCGGTGTTGACGTAACTGTGCCCATTTATATGAACCTTGCGCCTAATTACGACGCGACTTACTCGCCGCGACTGATACAGGACCGGGGATTACTGCACCGGTTAAATGCGCGACTGCTAAGTCAGCGCACCGGCTTTTGGGATATCACCGGAGCCGTCTTGCGCAGTGATGACTTGCATGCCACGCCCCCTAATGAGGACCGCTGGTCAATCAATGTTCAGCAATCAAGCGATCCATCCGATCGCCTACGCACGCACATTGACTACTCAAAAGTGAGTGACAATCGCTATTTGAGAGATCTCGAAAACAATACACTTAGCGCGCAACGGCAAACTGCCTTGTTACAGCACGCACGCCTCGATTGGTTAGCCGATAACTGGCTGTTTGGCTTAGAGGCACAGCAGTTTCAGAATATTACCGATGACCTCTCTGATAATTACAAGCGGCTGCCGCAAATCAGTGCTGTTTGGCGAGGCAATGAGATGATTGGACCTTTGGCACCCATCATTCAATTGCAAGCGGCAAACTTTGATACCGATGCAGACAAAGTCACGGGGCAACGTCTATATCAAGAACTGGGCCTAACACTGCCTATGACGCGCGACTATGGATTTTTAAACACGAGTGTTAGCTACCGAGCCATCGACTACCGTCTTAAGTCGCCGGATAGCAATCAGTCGTGGGAAGCATCGGTAGATTCCTGGGTAACCAGAATCGAAGGCGGTCTTGAATTCGAGCGCCAGACCACCCTATTTGGAACATCATTTATACAAACACTTGAACCCCGCGTGCAGTACCTTTACGCAAGCTACGATGATCATTCGGGCATTCCAGACTTTGATAGCGCTGAACTCACGTTTAGCTACCGCCAGCTGTTCCGGGCTACTCGCTTTTCTGGCTATGACCGACTAGCTGATGCAAACCAGCTGTCACTTGGCGTCACTTCCAGACTCGTGGACCCTAAGTCGGGGATTGAGCGTGTGTCAGCAAGCATAGGTCAGGTAATAAATTTTCGTGACCAACGTGTCCGGCTGAGCGAGAGAGACGCGGCGCTCACTGATGAGGGTTCCGCACTCGCATTTGCTCTTGATGTTCGGACCAGCGAGCGCTGGAGTATCCACAGTAACGTCCTGTTCGACAGTTATGATCAAGAAATCGATGCGACCAATATCCGAATCGGTTTTCGGCCCAGCGACGACGCTATTGTCAACGTTGGCTATACGTTTCGGGAGCCACCGGCATCCTTTTCTGCGAGACCTGTGACGGAGCAGGTGAATTCGTCTGCCTATTTCCCAATCAATGAAAATTGGAGCGCATTTGGTGCAGTGCGATATTCGCTAGAGATAGGCAGCAGCGTGGAAGATATGATTGGCGTCGAGTACGATGGCTGCTGCATCAAGGTGCGATTAATTTATATGAGTTATTTGGACGCACTCCGGGACGCCGAATTCTTCGTATCTGAACCGGAACTGGTGCGCGATCGTGCGTTCCAATTCCAGTTCGTTCTTAAAGGTTTAGGTGGCTTCGGAAACCGAGTCGACAATCTCATGCAAGACATGATTAGAGGGTTCAATGCTAAACGTTAAAGTTACATGGTTTTTCGCGGTGGTCATTGCGGTGACATCACAGCTCGCAGTGGCGCAACTGGTGCAGCTTGATACCGTCGTCGCGATTGTTGACGAAGATATTATCCTAGCGAGCGAAGTGCGTGAGCGTATTGAGCAAATAAAAGCCAGCGCAGCGCAGCGCAATATGGCATTGCCCGATGACGAAACCGTCCTTCAGGAAACGTTGGATCGCCTAATTTTAGAAAATATACAGCTGCAACTTGCCGAGCGTTTTGGCGTGCGGATACCCGACGCACAGCTCGATCAGGCTATGGCCAGAATTGCCGCCCAGAATGGTCTGAATCTCGAGCAATTTCGCGATGCGCTCACTCAAAGTGGTCAGAGCTACCTCGAAATGCGTGAGGGCCTGCGCGATGAATTAGCGATTCAGCGCGTGCAGCAAGGCAGCGTAATGCGCGATATCAACATCACGGAAAAAGAAATCGATAATTTCATGAATACCGAGGAAGGTATCGAGCTGACGGAGCCCGAATATCGCGTTGTGCAAGCACTTCTGCCTTTTTCAAAATCTGACGACGCAGAGCGACGGATCGCTAAAGAAGAGTATGTCGACGGTGTTTTGGCGGCGATCTTGGCGGGCGCGGACTTTTCAGAGGCAGTGGCTATTGAGGGGGCTTTTTCCTTTAGCGGCGGAGACCTTGGCTGGCGGAAGTTCAGTGACATCCCCAGTATGTTCGCTGGGATTATTCCAAACTTAAAGGCAGGGGATACCGGCAAAGTCGAATCCAACTCAGGCCTCCATTTGGTCCATCTCGCTGAGGCGAGAGGACTCGAGCGTCTGGTCGAGCAAACAAATGTGAGGCATATTTTATTAACACCCAATGAAGTACTCGACGATGAGGCGGCGCAGAAATTTGCGCTGGATCTAAAAAGTCGCATTGCAGAGGGTGAAGATTTTGCTGAACTTGCCAAAAAACACTCCGATGACATTGGCTCCGCTCAAGAAGGTGGCGAGCTAGGCTGGACCAATCCGGGTCAAATGGTCCCAGAGTTTGAAGCTGCCATGGCGAGCGCTGAAATAGGCGTCATTACTGACCCCGTTAGAAGTGAGTTTGGCTGGCATATACTTGAGGTGACTGGACGACGAACTGAAGATTTTGCAGAGCAGGTGCGACGAAATCAGATTGCAGGCTATCTTCGCGAAGCAAAATACGAAGAAGAGCTAGACAACTGGCTCAGAAAAATTCGCGAGGAGGCGTTTGTCGATATTAAGTAAAGGAGGCCGCCGCTAACATGGAAGCGCCGCGCATTATGATCACCGCAGGAGAACCTGCGGGCATTGGGCCTGATGTTATTCTAAACGCGCTTCACTCAAATTTCGAAGCCTGCATTACCGTTGTTGGTGATATTAACGTCTTGCAACAACGTGTCACCGCGCTGAACTTAGACACACGTATCCTCCCTATTGAAATCAACGCAGCTCCAGTACAACACGCACCCGGCACGGTGCACGTGCTGCACACGCCCTGCCCTCGCTCCGTAACACCGGGCGTGTTGGATCCCGATAATGCAGCACACATCATTCAGATGTTAAATACGGCGGCAGCGGGTGTCGCCGACGGCCGCTACGACGCCATTGTCACTGCACCCATTCAAAAGTCGCTGCTGAACGATGCCGGAGTCCACTTCACGGGCCACACTGAATTCTTCAGGGACTATTTTGGCTGTGATGAAGTCGTAATGATGCTCGCTACCGAGGGGCTGAGAGTCGCCTTAGCCACAACTCACCTGCCTTTACGCCATGTCTCCGACGCAATAAGTGAGGACTCACTCACTCGACAGTTCAGTATAATCGACAATGCATTGCGACAGTTCTATGGCATCGAAAAGCCGCGTATCGCGATGCTTGGTCTGAATCCGCATGCAGGAGAGGATGGTCACCTAGGTCGAGAGGAAATAGAGGTGCTTATTCCCGCTCAGAAAACTGCACTGGCAAACGGATTGGATGTCAGCCTTCCCATCCCCGCGGACACAGCCTTTGTCTCACCCGAGGTCAAAACAGCGGATATTGTCCTCGCTATGTTCCACGACCAAGGTCTACCGGTCTTGAAAACGCAAGGATTTGGATCCTCAGTCAACATCACCTTAGGCCTTCCTATTATTAGAACGTCGGTAGATCACGGAACGGCGCTCGATCGAGCTGGGCAAGGGAATGCCTCGTGCCAAAGTATGATAGCGGCCATCACGGAAGCTATAAGCTGTGCTCGCCATATCCAATTAGGACGTTAACGATAAAACCCGCTGCAGTGTATCCTGATTTTCGTCGATCAAGCGGTCCGCAATACGCTTCAAATTGCTTATGTTAGCGTCAGATGCGTCGTCCATATCATCATTAGCCTCATCAAGAGTGACTTGCAATCGGATATACAACTCACCCAAAAACATCCGCATTTGGTGATTGGCTGCTTTTGTCGCGCCATCGAACATGCAATCCAGCAGAGGCATCACCCACCCTGCTTGGCCCCAGTCTTTTGCGGTTTCAAAAGGGATAGGTCGGACAAGTTCACCCGTTCCCAACGACAACACCATAAGCGGCTCGTTCGGGTACAGCTTTAACGCTTCAGCATAGGCGGATACAACAGGCGAGTTCACAAAGACGCCGCCGTCAATAAGCGCACGCTGGCCCCCGTGTACATCAATCAGCGCCGGCTCAAAGTAGGTGGGCGCTGCACTGGTCGCCCTAGCGGCATCGCGGCAACGGACAGTTTCGTGGTCGGGGTGCCAACTTTTCAAAAACAGCGTTCGTCGATCCTCGATGTCATAAGCCGTTACCATCGTCGACCCGAGGGTCTCGCCCAGCTGTGTATTAGAGAAATACTTTCGCAACACCACCTCCAGCGGTCGCGCCGAGTAAAGTTCATCCAACACACCGCCCGCAGATCGAATATTCCGCCAAAGGGTCTTTTCAAAAATTGTCCTGCCACTTTTCTCAAAAAATGCGGCCAAATCATTTGCGGAAAACTTAGGCCGTTGATCGGCATCAGCTTGTGCCAGCCCCAAAGCAATAATACCGCCCGATGATGTGCCGACCACCAAATCAAAAAGATCAGAAATAGGTCGACCCGACTCACGTTCTAGGTAGTCGAGTACTAAGGCAGGAATAATCCCTCTGATTCCACCGCCATCAATCGAGAGAACTGAACGCATATTGATTTAATCAGCCATTTAAAAAATAAGTTATTAAGAGGTGTGAGTTTATTTTGTTTTACAGTAATATAACACTACGACAAAAACGACAATTTAGGTTTCAGTTATATGAATACTACTATCTCCTTAGAAAGTATTGCCAAATCAAAAGCAGCTGCAAATCGTGCCGTAAAGACAATGAGCGTCGAGCAAGTTGAGCGCGCCTTGCATAATTTATCGGCTGCGGCGGAAAAAATAAAACAACAAGAATCAGTGCGCGCGCAGCGAAAAAAGGAAATGGCAGTTAAAAAACTTAAATCCATGATGGACGAGCTCGGTATATCGCCTGATGATATTGTGGGTAATACTAAAAAAGTAGCTGGGAAAAAACGATCTGCCGGCCCGCGCAAGGGGAATAAGGTCGCTCCAAAATACCAACTTACCGTCGATGGTACGACACATCAGTGGACCGGGCGCGGTCGAACACCCGTTGTTTTCAAAGTACACGTAGAAAATGGTGGATCTCTCGACGACTGCCTCATTTAAACTGCCGATTCTCGTGTCAAAGCGCAGTAAGAGCGGCAGTAGATTAGGGGCACAGTCTCACGCACCTCGCAAGCGCTTTGGCCAGAACTTCCTCACTGACCAAGGCGTCATCACGGCCATAGCACGCGCCATCTCACCATCGAAAAACGACAACGTAGTCGAGATAGGTCCGGGCCAAGGCGCACTCACAAGTGCGCTTTTTGATAGCGGCTGCGCTATTAAAGCAATTGAAATAGATCGTGATTTACAAAGTCAGCTTCGCGTCATGTTTTTTAATCGCGACTTCATGCTATTTAACTCTGACGCACTCAGATTTGATTTTTCTGAATTATCAGAAACATCAAATGATTTAAGGATTGTTGGCAATCTGCCTTACAATATTTCGACACCCTTAATATTTAAATTACTCTCACAGCTGCATGTCATAAAGGACATGCATTTCATGTTACAAAAAGAAGTTGTTGATCGGATTGCCGCCAGACCCGGTAATAAGAACTGGGGGAGAATTAGCGTCATGACCCAGGCTGATTGCGAGGTTGAACATTTATTTGACGTACCACCCGAGGCATTTTTCCCAAGACCGAAAGTGCAATCAGCAATCGTACGACTCACCCCGAGAGCCAAACAGTTCAGACCACAGTGCTCTCGTGTGGACTTGGGACGACTGGTCCAGCATGCGTTTTCGCAGCGCCGTAAAACCTTGCGTAATAATCTCAAAGGCGTCATTGAGGACGCCACAATCGAGGGTCTGGGCATTGACCCGGCCTGCCGCGCAGAGACGCTGTCCCTTGATCAACTGTTCGATCTGAGCGAAGTGCTTCCTCCCGCCACTATCTGATCGGCCTGTACGACGTTACACTCCGCATTGTCGATCCAAGCGCAACGAGATGAGCCATGACAACCTACGTAGTGGGTGACATCCAGGGATGCTTCGAGCCCTTTCAATGCCTGCTCAGGAAGGTCAAGTTTAATACAGATCGGGATGTTATCTGGAGTGTTGGTGACCTGATCAATCGTGGACCTCAGAACCTCCAAACCCTCAAATGGTTTTACGATCGACGCGATAACGCGACCATTGTTCTCGGCAATCATGACCTGCACTTGATGGCTGTATCAGCCGGTGCGAGAAAAATGAGTAAGTCGGATAACTTCGATGACATTCTGGATGCACCAGAGCGTGAAACCCTCATTGAATGGCTGCATCATCAACCGTTAATCCACCATCAGTACGGCGTCACCCTAGTGCATGCGGGCATACCGCCGATGTGGACCATCAACGACGCAATTAAGAGGGCCTCAGAGGTTGAGGCGGTGCTTCGTGCGCCTAACTGCATTGCATTTTTTAATGAGATGTACGGTAACGACCCCATAGTCTGGTGTGACGACTTGACGGGAATGACACGCCTAAGGGTCATTACAAACTACCTCACGCGGATGCGCTACTGTACCAAAAAAGGCAAGCTTGACCTCATTAGCAAGGGCTCCACGCCAACTGCAAACGCGCTTGCAGGGAAGAAGGTTGCGCCTTGGTTTAGTCACGAAAATCGACTGACGAAAGCAGATAGAGTTATTTTTGGCCATTGGGCGTCGATCGATGGTATGACCAATTCTGTCAACACCATCGCACTGGATACTGGATGCGTATGGGGCAATAAAATGACACTCATGGAGCTCGAATCCGGTGTCTTACATCGGTGCAGTTGCTAGTGGCGTTCGCGCAGTTTGGACCCGATGCGCGCGTCTACCGCGTCGGTGGCGCAGTCAGGGACACGCTTTTATCGCACCCCTACACCGAGACAGACTGGGTTGTCGTGGGCACAACCCCTGATGCTCTTCTCGACGCCGGGTTTAAGCAGGTTGGCGCAGACTTTCCTGTTTTCCTCCACCCGACCACGTCTGAGGAATATGCCCTTGCCCGAACGGAGCGTAAATCAGGTCAGGGTTATCATGGCTTTACGGTACACGCCACCCCCACAGTGACTCTGGAGGAAGACTTGCTGCGCCGCGATCTCACCATCAACGCCATGGCAATGGACGAGCACAACAATCTAATTGACCCGTATGGCGGCGCACGCGACCTGAACTCAAAGACGCTGCGCCACGTGTCAGCTAGCTTTTCAGAAGACCCACTTAGGGTGCTACGCACCTGCCGCTTTGCCGCGCGATATCATCATCTGGGATTTACAGTGGCAGCGGAGACAATGCAGCTGATGCAGGGCCTTGTCAGTTCTGGAGCGCTGTCGGAATTAGCGCCAGAACGACTATGGCGAGAGACCGAGCGTGCACTCCGAGAAAAAAGCCCTCACATTTACTTTCAACTCATCTCAGCACTCGGTGCTGAACCTGGCGTCTTCCCGTGTCAGTTTTCCGAAGCCTCGCAACTCGGGCTCGAGTTGGTGTCAAAGGTCCATGACGCAAGTCTGCACCGGTGGGCAGGGCTGGTTGCACCTGCATTGCACGGACAAGCGACAAGCCGCCAATACATCATGACAGTGCCAAAGCAATTTCAGCAGTTGTCAGAGCGTGTTGCCATTTGCCTCGGAAACCCGCCAGAAACAGCTGAGAGTGCTCTGGCATTCATGGAGCATTTTGATGGCTTTAGACAAGGATCTCAGCTAGAGGAGGGCCTGCAGGTGCTTGCTTGCATTGACCCTTTATATAATGCGACACGAATTGCCCGACTCCGCGAGGTGCACGCAACGGCGCTCGGCATAAGCGGCGCTGTTTTTCGAGATCAGGGCCTAGTTGGCACCGACATAAAAAAAGCCCTTAACGCCGAGCGATTGGCGCGAATTAGCTCGATTTTTTGACGCTATTCGTCTCTGCTGAGGGTCAGCGTCACGCCTACAACGCTGGCCGTAGAGACAGCGCCTGGCTTGTCTATGCAGACGGTGACTTGGCTTATAGGCCAGCGCTCAAAGAGCTGATCTGCAATGGCCTTCGACAGCGCTTCGAGCAATTCGAATTGCGACTCACCAACGAAAGTCATGACCTCGGCTGCAATGGCGGCATAATCCAATGCGTGCTCGAGATCATCCGTTTGTGCAGCGCGCTTAAAATCCGTGGTTAAGTCTAGGTCGATGCTCAGTCGCTGCTTGATCGTGCGCTCCCAGTCGTAGCAGCCTATGACTGCCTCTGGTTGGAGGCCACGAATCCTCACGATCCCCTTCATGCTGCCGTCTCACTATAGGGTGACCGCAAGTCTGTGATTGGCCATCGTGCCCGCACCTCGGGCGACAGAGAGTCCTTCTCTCCCTGTGACAGGCGAATCGCACCTGCATAGGCGATCATGGCGCCATTGTCGGTACAGAGGTGGGGCGCGGGATAAATCACTCGGACGCCGTCACTTGCAAGTACTTGATCGAGGCGAGAGCGTAATCGTTGATTCGCACTAACACCACCGGCCATTACCAGTGTGGATACCGATTGCTGCTTGAGCGCCCTGCGACACTTAATCACCAAAGTATCGACAACGGCCTCCTCAAAGCAGCGCGCAACATCCGCTCGGCTCTGTTCATCCCATTGCTCAGACCCTATCAGTTGTTTTATGCACGTTCCGACGTGGGTCTTCAGTCCAGAGAAACTAAAATCAAGGCCTGGCTGTTTCACCATGGGTCGGGGAAATGAGAAACGCTCTGGATCACCCCGCTTGGCCAGATTGGCTACGTGAGGTCCTCCGGGATAGGGTAAATCGAGCAATTTTGCGGTCTTGTCGAAGGCCTCTCCGGCTGCATCGTCCAGAGATTCACCCAGTAAGTGGTAATCACCAAACTCGTCAACTCTGATTAACTGTGTGTGTCCACCGGATACCAAAAGAGCGACAAAGGGGTAATCTACCGGCTCATCCGATAATAACGGTGCCATCAGATGACCCTCCATGTGATGGACACCTAAAGACGGCACGCCCAATCCCACAGCGATCGATCTGGCCACGGTTGCGCCTACAATCAGCGCACCAAGCAAACCAGGGCCAGCCGTATAAGCGACTGCGTCGATGTCAGTTTTATGCAGCGACGCATCCGACAGCACCTGATCGATAAGCGGTAATGTTTTTCTTACGTGGTCGCGAGACGCAAGCTCAGGTACAACACCCCCGTACTCAGCGTGTATCGCGACCTGCGAATAAAGGGCCTCCGAGAGCAGCCCGCGCTGGGTATCGTAAAGTGCCACGCCCGTCTCATCGCAACTGGTTTCCAAACCCAAAACAACCAAAATTAAACGCCCTTCGAAAAATGGGAACTTAGCACGATGCTAGCCTTTGCAAAACGTCGCAAGCCTACCTATACTTCGCGACCCTATTTGTTGAGCGGTCCCGTCGGTCCGCTAATAGAACTACAGGATAAAACGAATGCCTTCAGTAAAGCTAAAGGATAACGAGCCTTTTGACGTAGCACTGCGTCGATTTAAGCGATCGTGTGAAAAAGCGGGCCTCTTAGCAGAAGTGCGCAAGCGCGAGCACTATGAAAAGCCAACAACGGTACGCAAACGCGCAGCTGCAGCTGCTGTGAAGCGCCACCTGAAAAAGATGTCACGAGAAAATCGTAAGCACCAGCGTTTGTACTAGTAGACTGACCCTAGCGAGATGTCCGCATCAGAGACTTTAGTCATGCGTTTCAAGGCTGCCATGAAGGCAGCTATGAAGGCGCGTGACAAAGAACGGCTCTCCACCATTCGCTTGGTGCAGGCCGAGTTCAAAAGGATTGAAGTAGACGAGCGTATTGACATTGACGACGCTCGGGCGCTCGAAATTTTAGATAAAATGGTGAAACAACGCAGAGATTCTGTGAATCAGTTCCAGAGTGCCGGTCGCGATGAGCTCGCCGCGATAGAGACAGCGGAAATTGCCGTAATTCAAGAGTTTCTCCCACAGCAACTGAGTCAAGATGAAATCGAAGCGCTGATCGACGAGGCTTTGAGTGGTATTGACGCTACTGGAATGGCAGCTATGGGCCCCTTAATGGGCGCCATTAAACCGCAACTTCAAGGCCGTGCCGATATGGGTGCCGTATCAAAGTTGGTTAAGGCTAAACTAACGGGCTGATTCTCGGTCGAGGTCATCTAACATGGCCAGAATTGCACAAGCATTTATTGATCAAGTACTCGACAGAACCGACATTGTTGACGTCGTCGATCGGCGCGTAAAACTTAAGAAAGCGGGCAAAAACTACTCTGCCTGCTGCCCATTTCATCAAGAAAAGACACCCTCCTTCTCCGTCAATCCCGAGAAGCAGTTTTATTATTGCTTTGGCTGTGGTGCCGGCGGTAACGCGCTTGGTTTTGTCATGGATTACGAGCGAATGGAATTCCGCGAGGCCATCGAGTCCCTGGCTCACGCTGCCGGCATTGAGATGCCTCCCGAGGAAGCCGAAAGCACGACCCAAACGGATAATCAAAAGCCACTTTACGAGGCCATGGAAAAAGCGACGCGCCTCTATCAGTCAATGCTGCGACAACACCCAACCCGAGCGCGCGGTGTTGACTACCTGAAACAGCGAGGCGTATCTGGGGAAATTGCGCGCGATTTTCGTATCGGATTTGCCCCCGAGGGGTGGGATAATCTGATGTCCACCCTTGACTCTGCAGACGAGATTCAGCACGCATTGACATCAGGGCTGCTTATCGAGAATGACTCTGGGCGACAGTACGATCGGTTTCGAGATCGCATCATATTCCCCATTGTGAACCAGCGCGGCAAGGTCATTGGTATGGGGGGGCGAGTCCTTGGTGACGGCAAGCCCAAGTACCTCAACTCGCCGGAGACGCCGCTGTTTTCGAAGTCCCATGAACTGTACGGCTTACACCACATCCGTAAGTTCGCAAAAAGCCTGACGCGCATCGTTGTTGTAGAGGGCTATATGGATGTTATTGCCTTGGCGCAGTTTGGCATTCATTACTCAGTTGCCACCCTCGGGACCTCAGTGGGTAAGCCACACCTCGATCTGCTCTTTCGACGGGTCGACCAAGTAATATTTTGCTTCGATGGCGATGAGGCGGGACGCAAAGCGGCGTTTCGGGGTATGGAAGCCGCGCTGCCCTTAATGGAAGATGGCCGCCAAGTGAAATTCCTTTTCCTGCCAGAGGGCGAGGACCCCGATAGCGTCGTGCGTCAGAAAGGTCCGCAACACCTTGAGCACCTGTTTGACGGCGCGGCGCCATTGGAGACCTTCCTGTTTGATCAAATGGGAGCGGGTATCGATTTAGACACCATGGAAGGGAAAGCCCGACTGTCCAAATTGGCGGCACCCTATATCAATCTCATCCCTGATGGCGTTTTTAAAACCCTACTGTTTAAAGCGCTGGCCGACCGCACAAATATGGATCTCGACAGCCTAAGGCGATTGAGAGAGATTGAAAAAGACAGCAGCTTTGACGACGAACCAGTCTATGTCCCTTCAGATGCTGACTCAGCGTATGGGGCAGATGACCCAGAGGCATTCGCAGACTATGACATGTCGCCCTCAGGGCCAGACCGCGCATTGGCCTACCGCCCGCGTGACAGCAACGACGCAAGCCTACTCAGCGCATTGGGTCTAATCGTACTCAAACCCTCTGCAGCAGCACTCATCACTGACGAGTTGCTACCCCAAGGTGACAGCGCACTGACCACACTGCTATGCGATGTCGTGACCCAATTGCGAGAAAATCCAGACCAGAGCACGGCGGCTCTCCTTGGCTATTGGATGGGTACGGAACAAGGAGACGCCCTGAGTGAGGCCGCCGCCAAGGAGGTAATTGATGATGAAAATCAGATCGATGAGCGCGTATTGGCTATTCTCAACAAGCTCTCAAGAGATCGGCATGTCGCTATTTTGCGTAAACGCGCTGAAAGATTGAAATCTGTGGTCTACACTGATTTGAGCGACGAGCAAAAGCGCGAGCTGGTTGCACTGACCACCGAGATCCGACAACTCTCGGGACGAAAGTGAAGCGCCGATCATTGAAGACGCGGGAATACTGACAAAAATTGAATAAAACACTTAATGCCAACCTTTTGCCGTGGCTAAATGAGCGCCCTAAGGCTATTATTGCCGGCTTAATTTTCTCCGCCCCCCCTACTACCGGACCGTTACATGTCTGAATCCATACAACAACAATCCCGTCTCAAGCAACTTATTGCCAAAGGCAAAGAGCAAGGCTATCTGACCTACGCAGAGGTGAATGACCACCTCCCTCAGGATATATCCGAACCCGATCAGGTCGAAGACATCATTCAGATGATTAACGACATGGGTATTCAGGTATTCGAGCAAGCACCTGACGCCGACGAGTTGATACTGACAGAGGGCGATCGCTCTGCAGATGAGATTGCGGCCGCAGAGGCAGCTGCAGCACTTGCTGCGGTAGAGAATGAGGCCGGCCGAACGACCGACCCCGTCCGAATGTACATGCGCGAAATGGGTACGGTAGAGCTCCTAACACGTGAAGGCGAAATTGTTATTGCCAAGCGTATTGAAGAAGGTATTAGAGAACTGCTATCCGCTCTCGCCTATTACCCAGGGATCGCACAGAAGTTGTGCAATGAGTATGATCTCGTGGCTAAAGAGGAGCGCAAGCTCTCAGATATTCTCGTCGGCTACCTTGATCCCGCCGATCATGTCCCCTCGGCACAAGAAATTGCCGAGCAAAACGCGAATAACAACAATGACGATGCCGAGGAAACCGAGACAGGCCCTGATCCAGTCGAGGCCAAAAAGCGGTTTACCGCGTTAAAGCGACAGTGTGCAAAAGCCGCCAAGGTGCTCGAAACGCATAGTCACAGTAGTAAAGAAGCCCAGAAGGAGATGACCAAGCTTGGTGAACTGTTTAAGTTCTTCAAGCTGACACCACGTGTATTTGATCCGCTAGCCGAAACACCGCGCGCGGTACTCAGTGTTGTCAGAGAGTCCGAGCGGGAAATCATGCGCATCGTTGTGCGTGAGTGCCGAATGGATCGCAAAGACTTTATCAAGAGCTTCCAGGGATCAGAGAGTAAGCTCGACTGGATAGATACGGCCGCGAAGAAACCAGACGTGGCGGAGCGGTTAGCTAATTATCGCGAAGATATTATTCGGTTGCAGAAGCGCATTGCCATTATTGAAGACGAGGTCGGTCTATCGACGCTCGAGATCAAAGAAATTAATCGACGGATGAGCATGGGCGAGGCACGAGCACGGCGTGCGAAAAAAGAGATGGTAGAAGCGAACCTTCGACTCGTTATCTCGATTGCTAAGAAGTACACCAACCGTGGTCTTCAGTTCTTAGATCTTATCCAAGAGGGCAATATCGGTCTGATGAAGGCCGTTGATAAATTTGAATATCGACGCGGATACAAGTTCTCAACCTACGCGACGTGGTGGATTCGGCAGGCCATTACACGATCCATTGCCGACCAAGCGCGCACGATCCGGATTCCGGTTCACATGATCGAAACCATCAATAAGTTGAATCGAATTTCCCGTCAAATGCTGCAGGAGATGGGCCGTGAGCCCACGCCAGAAGAGCTTGGCGAGCGGATGGATATGCCGGAGGACAAAGTGCGAAAAGTCCTCAAGATCGCGAAGGAACCGATTTCAATGGAAACGCCAATTGGCGATGATGAAGACTCGCATCTGGGCGACTTTATTGAAGACATCACTATTTCGAGCCCCGTTGATGCGGCTACCGATGAGGGACTTACCGAAGCGACTCGCGAAGTGCTTGGTGGTCTCACAGCACGCGAAGCTAAAGTTTTGAGGATGCGATTTGGTATCGATATGAATACCGATCACACGCTTGAGGAGGTCGGCAAGCAATTTGACGTGACCAGAGAGCGCATTCGCCAAATCGAGGCTAAAGCCTTGCGGAAGTTGCGCCATCCAACGCGCTCAGATTATCTGAGAAGCTTCTTAGACGAATAACGACTGTTCTGAAAGCGCAGTACTATCTGTGCAGTACTATCTGAACAGCCGAATCCCGTAGTCTCGTCTTAACTGATCAAGCGGTGTGGCCAACATGTCGCTGGTTACCGAGGCATGGGGCCATTTTGTGCGCATCGGTCGGATATGGTTAATCCATATCCACACATACAGTGGCAGGTAGTAAATAACA